>CAJXLR010000306.1 GCA_913056425.1 uncultured Bacteroidota bacterium | reverse complement strand
AAGACACCAATCGGTACGGTGGTTACCCGAGCCGTTTCGGATATTGAGACCGTAGCAAACATCTTCTCGCAAGGGGTAATAACCATTTCAGGTGATTTCCTTCAGCTGTTTGTCATCACTTTTTTGATGTTCTACACAGATTGGAAGTTAACACTCATTTGTTTGGCGGTTTTGCCTTTTCTCATCTATGCATCGAATAAGTTTAGAACAGGTGTGAAATCTGCATTCCAGTCGGTACGTACAGAAATTGCGAAACTGAACGCCTTCGTGCAAGAGCACATAACAGGTATGAGCGTGGTTCAATTGTATAATCGTGAATCCGCTGAGTATGAAAAATTTAAATCAATCAATAAACGCCATTTAGAAGCGAACAAGAAAAGTGTGTTCCATTATGCAATTTTCTTTCCCATTGTAGAGATCATTACAGCAACGTCAATAGGTTTGATGGTGTGGTATGGATCGAGAAATGCACTGAGTGGGGCTGTAACTCCCGGTGTGATGGTGTCGTTTATCCTATATCTCAACATGTTCTTTAGACCCATTCGAATGATTGCCGACCGGTTCAATACCATGCAAATGGGAATGGTCGCATCAGAACGCGTTTTCGCGCTCTTAGACAAGAAGGATGAGATAGAAGACAATGGCAATCATGTTGCGGATATGAATGGAACTGTGCGCTTTGAACAGGTGAGCTTTTCATATATTGAAGGTGAACGAGTGATTGATAACATCTCATTTGATTTGAAGCAAGGAAAAACCCTTGCAATTGTGGGGGAAACAGGGTCCGGTAAATCGACATTGGTAAACTTGCTCACACGTTTTTATGACTATAATGAGGGCAAGATATCAATTGATGGCATAGATATAAAAGACTGGGATTTAAGCGCCCTGAGATCGCAAATAGCCTTCGTACTCCAAGATGTTTTCCTGTTTTCCGGAAGTTTACGTGACAACATACGACTAGATAGTGAACGCATTTCGGAACAACGTATGATTGAAGCGGTGAAACAGGTAGGTGCGGATCGGTTCATTGATCGAATTGAAGAAGGCTTTGACTACGATGTTATGGAGCGTGGTAGCTCATTGTCCGTTGGTCAGCGCCAGTTAATCTCTTTTGCGCGGGCTTTGGCATATGACCCGGCTATACTCATTTTGGACGAAGCGACTTCGTCGGTAGATAGCGAGACGGAAGCTTTAATCCAGGAAGCAATTGCCACATTGATGAAAGGTCGAACATCGATTGTAATTGCCCATAGGTTAAGTACCATTCGAGACGCCGATGAAATCCTTGTTATGGACAAAGGAAAAATTGTTGAGCGCGGTAGTCATGACGTTCTAAGTGAGCAAGGTGGATACTATGCTGAACTACTAAAAAACCAGCAGTTATCTGAGCTGGTTGATTAATTCTCATTTCTATGTAAGTTGCTTAAAATCACTAGTATTAGTGATGCTTTGACGTATCGGTTTCAACGTCCTAAAAAAAACTGAATTTGATGTATTACGCAAAGCGGTCACAACAGTTTTAAACGGTGAACAATACTTTGGTACGGAAGTACTGGAAGCTATCGTAAACAACTTCAAACCCAGTGTGAACCTCAACGGTAAAAAAGTCAATTTGTCGAAACGAGAAATGGGTATACTCGAGCTAATTGCGGACGGTTTAACTACCGATGCAATTGCCGAGAAATTATTTATCAGCCGGCACACAGTGAACTCACACAGACGAAATTTAAACGTTAAACTTGGCGTGAGCCGACCGGCAGAACTCATCAACAAAGCGAAGGAACTCGGAATTATCTAAACGTATTTATACACAATCCCGATTCAGATTTTTCGAAGTCTTATTTTTGCTTGCAAATAAAGCTTCATGAAGACGGTAGTAAGCGGTATAAGACCTACGGGGAAGCTCCATTTGGGCAACTATTTTGGGGCAGTGCGAAGTTTCTTGGAAATGCAGGAGAATTACAATGCGTACTTCTTTATTGCAGATATACATTCGTTAACTACACATCCAACACCCGAAGACCTTCACGGCAATGTGAAACAAGTATTGGCTGAGTACCTCGCCATGGGTTTGGATCCTGAAAAAAGTACCTTGTTCATTCAAAGTGATGTGCCTGAAATTTCGGAGTTGTACACCATCATGAATATGAACGCTTACCTAGGTGAGTTAGAGCGATCTGCATCCTTTAAGGAGAAGGTAAAATCTCAACGCAATAATGTGAATGCAGGACTACTTACTTACCCAGTTCTGATGGCAGTTGATATCCTTGTACATAAAGCAGATTTTGTACCTGTAGGTAAAGACCAAGAGCAGCACCTTGAAATGACGAGAACATACGCGAAGCGGTTTAACCACATGTATAAGTCGGAAGTGTTTCCGGAGCCGCAAGCGTATAGCCATTCAGGTAAACTCGTTAAAGTGCCGGGCTTAACCAATCAAGGAAAGATGAGTAAAAGTGGGGGAGAGAATGATGCGATTTTCTTTGACGACGACGACAAACCGACACACAAGAAAATCATGCGAGCTGTTACTGATTCCGGTCCAGAAAAACCAAATCAAGATAAGCCGGAAGCCATTCAAAATTTGTTCGACTTGATGAGTCTTGTGTCCGATGAATCAACCGTTGCGACATTTGATGCAGCATACAATGATTGTTCAATTCGGTACGGTGATTTCAAGAAGCAGTTGTCTGAAGACACACTCAAGTTCATTGCGCCTATCCGTGAGAAAATAAGAGCTTTAAAGAGCGATGACGCATACTTGTCAAAGGTTGCAGAACTCGGTGCTGAAAAGGCACGAGAAAGTGCGCGTAAGACACTTGAAGAAGTGCTCCAAATAATTGGTTTTAGAAAGTTTTATTGAATAGATTTGAGCGTTTATAAAAGTCACAGAATAGTCAAGTAACAAGAAATGCATATTGCAATTGCAGGAAATATAGGCGCTGGAAAAACAAGTCTTACAGAACTTATTGCAAAACACTATA
>CAJXLR010000305.1 GCA_913056425.1 uncultured Bacteroidota bacterium | reverse complement strand
TTCTGCATAGTTTGATGGAGACAAGGTTGCCTCAATATTTGCACGATCATTCAACATGGTATATTGATTTGCATAATAGAGACGTACCCGACTGAATTTCTTCGGATTAAACATAAAACGCGCTTGCAAATTCCCACGCACGTTATTATTTGTGAACCCGTAGCTTAAACCACCGTTAAGTCGGATATCTTTTTCCTTTTTCCAACGCTTTGTATAACCAAAACCGAGCGTGTGTCTGTAGCCATCAATGTTGTTTATTTGAATCTGTTGAATCAACGGTGAAAAGTACCATCGAGTTCCTTTTAAGTGATTCCTATTCACAATACCGTTTAGCAAATAATCCCATACCGTTAGATGGTTAATGATACTATCCTGCATATCCAAATACTCAATGCTGGAGTGAAAAGCCTGGATGCTGTCTTGTACGCGGATAAATTCCTTTTCAATAGATTTCAGACCGGTTGGGCGCACAGACTTCCATAAGTCTACGGATGCGTCATAACTACTATCGTCAAACACCACTTGCCCCCTGTTCATAAAACGATCACTCACCTCGTAGTTGAGTTTATAATTCGTGTAAGTGGCCAACGTATGTCCCACAGTAGATTTCTTTTTGCTTTGCTTCGTTCCGTAATAGAACTCCTGGCGCACAGGAACTATGATTCCAGTATCAATAATATCATAGTCTTGAATGAGCTTGAAATTATCGAAGTACATCAAGTTTGAAGGCTCGACAGTTAGCTGGACACTCTTTAGGGTATACGTGGTTTTCGAGACAAATATGACTCCGCTAAATAGCGCTCCTTTCTCAAATCTAGGAATGACTTGAATCTTGGCGATTGGTTCCTCGTTTTCGTAGAACGTTTCTTCAAGCTTGTATTTGTATGAAAGGAAGGCATTGCTGCTAATTGGCGAGGTGAACGGTAATTCGCTCAAATTGGGGACAACTACCCGGTTATTGTAGAAGTCGAACTGACCATCTGTGATTTTGGTGAAGAACAAAGCCGGGTTCACAACACTGTACGTTTGTGTTGGGTCAGACTCGTTGAATGACATACTCACATATCCTGATCTTTGCTTCTCTGCTAGGTCTTTGTAGCCCCTTTTCACCTCTTTGAATTGTCCATTCTTGTGATACAGATCTGCGTAAGATTCAATAAAATTTACCCGTCGCTTTGTTTTTAAATCAGGTGTTGTGGTATCTGGTTTTGTTTTGTCGTCCTTTTCTAATGTGGCTTTGATGTAGAGGTTACATAAGTAGGCCGGCAAATTCTTATTGAACTCTTTTCTTCTCTCAATTGCCTTTCGCATGATTGGATAAGCTGGATCTTCCGAGTCTGCATCCAAAACCACTGCATTCAATACTTCTTGCTCCTCGGCCAACTCGAAGTTCACTGTCATCTCACCAGAGACAACAATGTCCTTTTCTATCGTACCCATTCCTATGAATGAACAAACCAAAGTGTGTTTCCCAGACGAGAGCTCCATGTAGTAGAATCCTTTCGCATTGGAGATAACGCCGTATGTAGACGACTTAACTCGAACACTTGCAGCATCGAGTGGTATCCCATCGTACGTTACCTTCCCATGGACACGGTGAGCCAATACACTGTGGGACACCAAGAGTGATAAAAAAGTAGTAATAAGGAGTCGTAGAGTTTTGGTCATGGTTTTCAAACGCTCAATGATACACAAAAGTTACAGAGTTAAATTGTCGATGGGATTAACGTGACAATTCTTACGGTAAACCGTTGATAAGCATTCTGTTTTTAGTTGGAATTTTAATCCAAAGTGCAGAATATTTGTTTCTTAATTAAAACACATGGAGCTAGGAAAAAAACTCTTCAAATTTGAACTACCGGGTACCGATGGTGAGTTGTATGGAAATCACAATTTTGCTGATTGGTCCGCATTGCTAATTATCATCACCTGTAATCATTGCCCGTACGCCAATGCCTATTGGGGGCGTATTGCAAAGTTAACCGAGCGATATGAAGAGGATAATCTGGCGATTGTTTGTGTTAACCCAAATGACGAAGAGCGATATCCGGATGATTCGCTTGAGAACATGAAGAAGTTTATGAAACAAACGAAACACAAGTTCTTCTACTTGAGAGACGAAGACCAAAAAATGGCCAAAAAGCTCCATGCAACTCGGACACCCGAAGCTTTCCTATTCAACTCCAAGCGCGAATTGGTATATAGAGGTGCAATTGATGATTCTTGGAAAAACCCGAATGCGGTAACGAGAGTGTACCTCGAAGACGCAATTGAGGCATCATTAGACGGGTTGGAAGTTGATTTTCCTGAGATTCCACCGGTAGGTTGCTCTATTAAGTGGAAACCAGGTAACGAGCCATCGTGACCTACGATTTAAAAGATAAAGTTGTTTTAATAACCGGGGCTTCATCGGGTATAGGTGCTGCTTCAAGTATTGCCTTGTCCAGAGAAGGATGTAAACTGATACTTACTTCTCGTAACGAAGGCGAACTTCAAAACAAAAAGTTGCTGTGTGCAAACAGCGATTCTCATGCAGTTTATCCACTGGATGTAACAAACGAGGAGGCGTGTGTTGATGCTGTAAAATTTGCCATTGAACGATTTGGTAAATTGGATGTAGTTGTGTGTAATGCGGGGTTAACTATGCGTGCGTTGGCCGAGAATACTGAAACCAAGGTGTTTGACTACCTCATGCAGGTAAATTTTTGGGGAGCATTCTACATCATTCAAGCAGCTATGCCGCACTTACTTCAAACGAAAGGTATGGTAGTGGGTGTCTCTTCGGTTTCTGGATTCAAAGCTCTTCCTGGAAGATCCGGATATACAGCGTCGAAACACGCTTTAAACGGTTATCTCGAATGCTTGCGAATAGAAAACTTAAAAACCGGTGTGCATGTACTCACGTTTTGCCCGGGTTTTACGGCCACGAATATCCGATTCAATGCGCTGAATGCCAGTGGGAAAACTCAGTCTGAAACACCGCGCAATGAAGGTA
>CAJXLR010000304.1 GCA_913056425.1 uncultured Bacteroidota bacterium | reverse complement strand
GGAGATGCAACTAAGAAAACATGCAAATTGTTGATGACCTCCACAGGTGATAGCTCAACGGTTTCAATGACTTATGAAGGGGATAACCTAGTCAAGGTGGAAGAGAAGGATGGAAGCGATATGACGACTTATGATATAACCTGGAGAACAGGTCGAGTTGTGCAGATCGATATTGATGAGGACGGAGATAAAGTCACGCTTAAAATCGAATCCACAGATGGAAACCCTACAAAGGTTGAAGAAATTATTAATGGAGAAGTAGAGTTCTACTACAACATAACTTGGAACTCAGACAACCGATTGGAAAAGGTTGAAGGTTTTTATCCTGAAAACCCTGATGACATGCTTGCCGAAAGATATACATATATGTATGATGGAGGTCTATTGTCCAAGTTGATTACCGAGGAAGATGGTAACGACAATGGCACTCTTGGTGAGATGGACGATTACACAACAACAATCGAGATTTTGACACGTGACGACGAGACTAATCCACTTTATGGTTTGCCATTGTATCTAACGGATTTTGAGGACATCCTTTCGTTTTCAAAAAACAATGTACTGACCGCAACGTATGAATACTTTGGAAATAAGCTTCCGGTAAGTTCTTCATACGAATACAACGAGCACGGATACCCAACCAAAGCAACAACCAACGCATTAGGTGAAACAATAATCACTACGATGGACTACTCTTGTGAGTAAACAAACTAGAAGTTAATAAAAGCCCTCCTTTAGCAATAAAGGAGGGTTTTTTTATTTTTGGACGTGGAGTTTAAATTAGATTTTGACATGGAACCATGGTCTAAGCTAGACTATCGAAAAAAGCATCTGGCTCTGGGTTCGTGCTTCGCTGAGAACATCGGTAGAAAACTGATGACGCACCGTTTCGATGTGTTTAGCAACCCTTTTGGAACGTTGTATAATCCACTATCAATAGCTCGCGTATTGAACACCGCTTTGGATGGTAAAATAGACCCCAACCGTCTTTTTGAGTCGAACAATCGATGGTTCTCTTGGGATGCGGCCTCGAAGGTTAATGCTTCAGAACAACCAAAACTTTTGAAAATTCTCGAAGGTAAGTTCAATAAGACAAATCAATATTTAACAAATGCCCAAAGTGCAATCATCACATTTGGTTCGGCTTGGGTGTATGAACTTAATGGTGAACTCGTTGCAAATTGCCATAAGCAGCCGACAAATATGTTTGACAAACGATTGCTTGTTGTGCAGGAAGTTGTTGCAGAGTGGTCGGCGATAGTAGAGAAATTACCCAATACTGAGTTTGTGTTCACCGTGAGCCCCGTTCGTTACACACGAGATGGTTTGCATGAAAGCAACGTGAGTAAGGCAGTGTTGCATCAAGCTATACATGAATTGGTGAGCACACATAGTAATGCGGTCTATTTCCCGGCATACGAAATAGTCGTGGATGAATTGCGCGACTACCGTTTTTTTGATCGAGACTTGGTTCACCCAAACGAGCTTGCTATAGACTATGTTTGGGATAAGTTCAAGGCTGCTATGCTTAATGCTGATAGCCGTAACATGGTAAAGGATTACACCAACCTTCTCAGAATGGTAGATCACAAGTTACTGTTCCCGGATAGCCCTGAAGCTCAGAAGTTTACTCAAAAACTCACGACCGAGCGGCAATCATTCGAAGCACGTTATTTTGGTAAGGAAGATATAACGGTCAGTAGTTGACATCGGAGACTTGAATGGTTATTATTGAACACCCTTCGATTAAATGAAGTTTGTTTACCGCATCGTAGTCTTTTGTGTGGCGTTGTTCACATCGGCGCACGTGAGTGCGTAAATCCCTGTAAATGATAGTTGTCACAATGCAATTAGTATCCAAAACGACGGTCTGAACGAAAGCTTTAAAGTTGTAGGTATTGGTTATACCAATATCAAAATCCAGATCTTCAACCGTTGGGGTGAGCGCCTATACGAAAGCGACAACTTTACCGAGTGGGATGGAACCTATATGGGTAAAAAAGTGCAAATGGGCGCGCACATCTATATTATGACAATTACCGACAACCGCGGTATGAAGCACCATATGAATGGAGAGATTCAAGTAATGCGCTAGTAGTTAGTGATATGTATCTAGTTAACCTGAGTTTCGGAACTGTGATACGCAAGACTTAACATTCCTTTGTTGATATAGGCCTCGCAAAGTCGTATACTTGTACTAATCCTGAACTAATGAAACTACTTTTTCGCATTGTTGGTCTGCTTGCGGTACTATTTGTTTCGCACCAAATAGCCTCAGCCCAAGCTCCGGTAAACGACAGTTGCGACAACGCCTCAATGATCTATTTGGGGACGAGTGGGTATGCCTTGGATACATTTTATACAGACTCCATTTCGATGGATTCTGCTACCGTTCAAGTTGGGGAGTATTTTCATTCCTCTTTAATTACCAGTGGTAACGACAAGAAATCAATCTGGTTTAAATTTTACTTGGGTGCCAGACGTGGTGTAGATATAGAGCTGAAGCAAAATGCGAATGCAATTGCTACCAAAGACTGTGGTTTCACTACTTATTATTCGGATCAATGCCTACCTGGTTCAAGCCAAGCAACTGCGGCAAAGCTGACGACATTGAACCAGTTTGGGAGTTCTTTTCATCCGTGTATGGATCCAGGGTGGTATATGGTTCAGGTAAGTGCTAAGGCACGCGCAAAGGGTAAAATCTACCTTCGAATAATCACTTCTTACCCATATGAGTACCCAGCAGTTGTGAATGCTGAATACGACAATCAAGATAGTGCATATGACTTTGGTAGTAATGTGGTGGGCAACTTTGGATTACAATCTAAGTATATAGATTTTGAGCTCGGGTGTTATACCGTTGTAGACTCCACAGAATTATTTCAAGACATTGGTGTAAACTATCAAGAGTACAATCAGAGTGCGTGGTTCGTTTTTCATTCGGCCAACAATCACGACAATACCCAAATGAAATGGAAGCCTACGGCAAATTGCAGTGCCTCCGAC
>CAJXLR010000303.1 GCA_913056425.1 uncultured Bacteroidota bacterium | reverse complement strand
ATACGACCGGTCTGGGTAATTACTCGCGTACCCTGATAAATGGGTTGATTGAGCACTACCCGAATCACGACTATCACTTGTTTTCTTCAAGTCGAAATGTTTCTGGTCCAGAAGGTGCAGAACTCGAGACGCCACCACGTTTTTCATTGTTTTGGCGACAAATTGGATCGGCACTTCGTATTGATAAACGCAGGTTGAACATCTATCACGGTTTAAGTGCCGAACTACCGATTGGCAAAACCAAAGCCAAACAAGTAGTTACAATACACGACCTCATCTTTCAAAAGTATCCGGAATACTACAAATCAATCGATCGCTATATCTACGCACGGAAAACAGCGGCGGCATTGTCTCAAGCAGATATCATCATTGCATCGAGCGAACGGACAAAGCAGGACATCATAGACATTTCTCCGCGTTTCCAAAGTAAAACAGAAGTTATATATCAGGACTGTTCTCCGCAGTTTTATGTAAAGCTCAAAGACGAAGTACTCAAAGCATTTAAGTCGAAAAACAACCTACCCGACGCTTACCTTGTTTCGGTATGCAAGTTTGAGAAGCGGAAGAATCATTTACGATTGCTTCAAGCATATTTGACTAAGAAAGACGCACTACCACACTTACTGTTAGTGGGAAGAAAAGGTGATACATTTAGCAGGATAAAGCAATTCATAAAGGACAACGATTTACACGAAAACGTGTCGATCTTGTCTGATATGGCTTCCGAAGAACTCGTTGCCGCCTATCAGGGGGCGATAGCAAGTGTGTTTTTAAGCGAGTATGAAGGATACGGAATACCTGTGGCGGAAAGCATGGCCTGTGGCAAACCTGTGCTTACATCCCTCGGCTCCAGCATGGAGGAGATTTGCGGTTCATCCGGATTATGTGTAAACCCTTTGAACATAGAAGAGATTGCTCAGGGATTAGTGGAAATCGCGAACAACGAAACCATTGAAAAACTTCGAACTCACATTGACGTGGAAAAACAGAAATTCTCGAACGAATTGATTTTGGAGCAACACATAAACATTTACAACAAACTCTTATGATTGATATTGGACAGGACCACAACTTAACTGTGCTACGATTCACCAGCGTTGGTGCATTCTTGGGCAACAATATTGGTGATGAGATATTGTTGCCGAACAAATACATCCCAAAAGATCTCGAGGTTAACGACACCATAAATGTCTTTGTTTACAAAGACTCTGAGGACCGCCCCATTGCAACAACCTTAACACCTAAGGCATATCCAAACCAATTTGCTCGTTTGGAGGTGACCGATGTTAGCCGCGTTGGAGCTTTTGTGGACATTGGTTTAGAGAAGGAAGTACTTATCCCGTTTAGGGAACAGTCAAGGAATCTGGAACGCGGTCAGTGGGTTACCGTATTTATATATTTAGATGAAACCTCAAACCGATTGGTAGCAAGCACCAAGCTTCATAAATTCACCCAGAAAGCTGAAGGATTAGAGGTAGGTGACGAGGTGGAACTCGTATTGGGTCCCAAAACAGACATCGGGTACAAGGTATTTGTAAACCACAAGTTTCAAGGAATGCTTTACCACAATGAAGTGTTTACAAAGCTTCCGCTTGGAGCGAGCATCAATGGCTTCGTGGCTAAAATCCGAGAAGATGGAAAAGTTGATGTTCGACTTCAACAAGACGGTTACGAGCATTTAAGTCAGTTTGATCAAAAGATCCTGGAGGCACTTGAAGAACATGGCGGTGAAATTCCTGTTGGGGACAAATCTAATCCGGAAGAGATTTACGACTTACTCGGCATGAGCAAGAAGAATTTCAAGAAAGCCGTGGGTGCACTGTATAAAGCAGGCAAGGTACTACCAGACTCCCAAACGACGAAGCTCAAACAGTAGTTCTGGTGTTCAGAATGTGTTAGTCACTTTTTTTAGGGATTATCCGATAACTCGATTTAAACGACTATTTTCCCAAAAAAATAAAGCATGAAAAAAACATTTATCATTTCAGCACTTGCCGCTTTTGGTTTGGTGCTATTCTCTTCAAACCATGCTAACGCATAATCTGAAAGCGGACAATCTGTGTTGTCTCTCCACGCAGGATTCAGTGTAACTGGAGGTCTAATTAAAGCAGTTTTCGACAATGACATTGACATCACTGATACATCAAGTGGCATGACCACGGGCTATTTAAATTCAAGTGTAACTGGAGGTCCAGCGATTGTAGCCGGTTGGGATTTGGGTTTGTCAGAAAGATGGAGTATTGGTTTTATTGCCTCAACGCAGGGTTGGAGTGGTGATGCGAGCTATTCATATTTGGACGAAAACAACGCATTGGTAAATGAGAACTTAACCTTCAATTTGAGAAGAAACAATGTTTCGTTCTGCCCAAAGATTCATTACGGAAATGGGGACAATGTAGATTTATACTCGGGTATTCGAATTGGATATGTTTTCTGGAGCAGCAGCTGGGAAACAAACGATCCAGATTTTGATGATTTTTCAGACTTCAATGCTGGCCGACCAAACATTGGACTCACAGCGTTTGGTGGTCGTTTTTACTTCAACGACAATTTTGGCGCAAGTTTTGAATTAAACCTTGGCGCACCAAACATCTTAGGTGTTGGATTGAATTACAAGTTGTAAGTAAACACAGAATAACAATTTGAACCGGTTCATACGAGCCGGTTTTTTTGTGCCTTTCCCAGGCATGAAAAAGGGGGCCCAAAGGCCCCCCAGATCATCAATCAGATTCGAGTAAAACTCACTGGCCGATCTTGTTGACGGCAGCCTTGGCCTTGGCCAGGATCTCGCCCTTGAGGGGAACGAAGCCCAGGGAAGGAGCCTTGCTCTGAGCCGCATCGCTGAGCATGTAGTTGAAGGCTTCCTTCACCACAGCAGCGTTGGCACCATTGCCGGTCTTGTAGGCCAGCACCCAGGTGAGGGTGGCGATGGGATAAGCACCCTTGGCAGAAGGGTTGGGGTTCTTGCCAGCCAGGTTGGAATCCAGCTTGATGCCGTTCAGTGCGGTGGC
>CAJXLR010000302.1 GCA_913056425.1 uncultured Bacteroidota bacterium | reverse complement strand
TCTCTTTTACATCACACCAAACGCAACCAACGTCACATCCGGCTAATCGAATAAAATATGCTGCTTTGCCGCTATGCGCGCCTTCTCCTTGGAGCGTGTAGAATTGCTCCATTACAGGATAAGACATCTTACCCATTGAATTTCGCTTGGTGCGACTTCAATGTGTTTTGCATCAATCCAATAATTGTCATTGGACCAACCCCACCCGGTACAGGTGTAATATAACCGGCCACTTTTTCAGCAGAATCGAAGTGCACATCGCCCTTCAGAACATAACCTTTTGAATTATCTGCGTCAACGCGAGTAATTCCAACATCAATTACGGTTGCACCTTCTTTTACCATATCTCCGGTCACAAATTCAGGAATACCAACAGCTACGATCAGAATATCAGCCATTTTGGTAAATGCCTCCAAGTTTTGTGTGTGTCGGTGACAAACGGTAACCGTACAGTTACCCGGGTTTCCGCTGCGCGACATAAGAATACTCATCGGCCTGCCCACAATATTGCTTCGGCCAATAACAACACAGTGTTTGCCTTTTGTTTCGATGTTGTAGCGATCCAATAATTGGATGATGCCATATGGAGTTGCAGAAATAAATGTATCCTGACCTTTGGTAAGTTTTCCAATACTCACATCATGGAATCCATCAACGTCTTTTGCCGGATGAATCGCCTGTGTCACTTTATTTTCCGATATGTGTTTTGGCAATGGTAGCTGAACAATCATTCCGTCAATTGAGTCGTCATTATTGATTTCTTCAATCTTGTTCAACAATTCTTCCTCCGTAGTTTCTTCAGGTAATCGAATGAGCGTTGAGCTAAAACCAACCTTCTGACATGCCAATTCTTTGTTTTTGACATAGGTTTTACTGGCACCATCTTCTCCAACCAAGATGGCTACTAGGTGAGGGGCTCTAACGCCAGTATTTACAATGGCTTCAACTTCTTTAGCGATCTCTTCTTTGATCTGATTTGCTGTTTCTTTTCCTTTAAGTAACATGGAGTGCTTTCAATTTGTCGGCAAAAGTAGGCATATCAGATAATATGCGTGAACTGCGTTTGGTTATAAATCTACTACTTTGTACTTCATGCTACTTAAAAAGTACCTTACTCGAGTAATAGCAGTGTCCGCGCTGGCCGTAATTGTCATCCAGACTTCGTGTCGCAAAGATGCAGATGAGCCTAGTCCAACCGACTTTGGTTTTGACTTTACACCGTATGAGGTAGGTGCGACTTGGACGTATCGGGTTGATTCCATCAATTACAACTCATTCGATCAAAACGGTAGTATAGATACGTTTAGCTTTTGTGTGCGAAAAACGGTTACCGATACGATTGTTTACAGTGACCAGCGTAAAACATTCATTGTGAGTGAGTCGAGAACAGACACCTTAAACGACAACTTTATTCAAGACCTGGTGTATCAAGCATCGATCAACGACTATCGTTTTGAAGTGGTTGACTCCAATGTCAAAGTTGTTCTCCTTACCTATCCGCCGCGATTGTTCGATTTTTGGGATGCGAATGTGTTCAACATACGGATGAAGGAGGAGTATGAAGTTATTGATATTGTGGCTTCAGACAGTGTTGAGAATATGTCGTTCGGAGAAACAATACACGTTTTGCAGCGCGATGAGGATTTTCGTACCGTACGTAACTACGGTTTAGAAAAATACTCCCGTGGTGTGGGACTTATCTACAGCAGGCAGATTGCGTGGGTTAAGAAAACGCTCAACGATCCGGATGAGGTTCCGAACGGTTTTGATTATCGATATCAACTGATTTCTTTTAGCAAATGATTCGAACAGCGATCATAGTGACTATCGCTTCTACCATAAGCCTATATAGCTGCACAGAGCAAGAGGAGACACCCGACATAGGACTAAATTTTGCGCCGTATGTGCTTGATCAATCCAGAACATATCAAGTAGATTCATTGGTTTATGATGAATTTCAAGACGCAGTTGACACACATGTGGTGTACCGGTTGGAGCAAGTTGCTCGTTTATTCGATTCCACTACGAATGATCAACATTATTGGATTGATGTCTCATATCGCACCGATTCAACTAACTGGAATTATCATCATAGCTATCGGCTAGAAAAAACCGATAGCCGATTAGTTGAGATATCGAATAACAATTCTTTTGTGCGTCTAATATTCCCGGTTCGAGATCGAGTGTATTGGGACGTAAACATGCTAAATGGTATGAATACGGAGCGATACCGCTATCTGGAACAGGAAAAGTTTAGAGCTTCTATGAAGGACTCTTTCCCGGAAACCGTTTTTGTCCGACAAGCATACGACACCACAATAATCGATAAGGATATTCGATGGGAACTGTACGCCAACAATATTGGTTTAGTCGAAAAACGTATCGTCGACCTTGTAACACAAAAAGATAAAACCGGAGGTGTAGAAGTGCACTGGAAACTGATTGACTTCAAGACTAAATGAGAAAACTACTTTTTGCCTTATTGTTCTGCAGTACACTAAATGCATCGGGCGCCGAGGTCTACCACTTCTTTGTTCAGTTTCATGATAAGCTTCTGAATTACAGTTCGTTGAGCCAGGCCCATACCTATTTATCCGAACGAAGTATGGAGCGTAGGAAACGCTTGGGCATTAAACTCGACTCTACTGATTTGCCAGTTTCTCAGGGCTACATAATCAATATCGTTAAACCTTCTATCCATGTAGATTACGTATCAAAATGGTTAAACGGCGCTGTAATTTCAACACTCGAACCCGATTCGGCGTATAATCTAAAGATCAAGTTCTTTGTTGACGATGTGGTTTATTTAGGCAAGACCCAGGAAACAACCTGGAAATCCGGTAGTCAATCTGAATTGGTGAATAAAGATACGTTCGGATTAGGGTGGAACCAGGTGCATATGATGCAAGGAGAACAACTCCATCGTAAAGGCTATACCGGTAAGTCTATGCGCATCGCCGTGTTAGATGCCGGTTTTAAGCGCATGAACAAATTGTCGCTGTTCAAACATTT
>CAJXLR010000301.1 GCA_913056425.1 uncultured Bacteroidota bacterium | reverse complement strand
ACGTGTCAAGGTAGTCAAAAACAAGGTTGCTGCGCCCTTTAGAAATGTTGAATTTGATATTATGTATGGTGAAGGTATTTCCAAACTTGGCGAATTGCTTGATTTGGGCGTCGCCGCAGGGCTGGTGGAAAAATCAGGCTCATGGTTTTCCTATAATACCCATAGAATTGGGCAGGGACGTGAGAATGCGAAACAGTTTTTGAATGAAAACAGAGAATTCTTTGTGATGACTCAGGACTACCAAAAAATTCCTCGAGTGGACATGACCGATCGAATCTATGTATTAAAGTATGGTGATATGGATTTTGATCCGTATGATACGAGTATAATTGTAACCGACTCTGAAATCCTTCAAAATCAGAAATACTGGGATGTAAGCTTTTTAACCAGCTCCACGGTGTACTTCGGTGATTTGGTAAGTAATTCAATCTCATTATTCTTACCAAATGTCCGGCCACATGTTGGACTTAGACTTGGCTACCATTTCAATCCTAATTTTAAGTTCGAACTTAGCCACAACACGTTAATGTTGGCCGGAGCGGACAATCGTGAGACAAAGCTAGGGCAGATTCGAGGTACAAACTACCAGCGTGACTTGTCGTTCCGAACCATGGTGTATGACCTAGGTGTAAACCTGGTTTATTATCCATTTCAATTCACAAAGCTGACAGACATCCGCCCGAGCGTACACGCCGGAATTACCGGATATCACTTTAATCCACAGGCGGAATATGAAGGGACTTGGTATGACCTAAGACCTATTGGTACAGAAGGGCAAACCATTGATCCCAATAAAGAACCCTACAGCAAGTTCCAATACGCCATCCTATTAGGGTTACGCTTAGAAAAACACTTTTCACAACGTTTCGTGCTTGGGATTAACTGGACATACAACAAGTTATTTACCGACTATCTGGATGATGTGAGTACCGGATACTTCCCTGACCCAGAAGCACTTAAAGCAGCTAACCCCGAACTGGGTGAAGTGGCTGTAGAGTTGTCCAATCCAAGCAGATTAACAGGACAGCGTTCGACAAGTGCCGACAGAGATGGATTTGCATATTTTGGATTTATCGCGACACTTAAGCTTTAAGAATTATTCGTGTCTGAAATTGTGGAATTATTTTAGACAATTGTTAAATACATTCACAAAAAATCCTACCTTTGCAGCCCAATTCTGAGAACATGGACTTAGTAAAGAAACTAGAAAGCACAATCATTAAATCGGACCTACCTGAGTTCGGTTCTGGTGACAACGTTACAGTTCACTATAAAATTAAAGAAGGAAACAAGGAGCGTATCCAGCCGTTTCAAGGAACCGTAATTCAACGCCGTGGTAACGGATCTACCGAAACATTCACTGTGAGAAAAATCTCAAGTGGTGTTGGTGTTGAGCGTGTTTTCCCGGTGAATAGTCCTCTTATCGAAAAAATCGTCGTCAACCGACGCGGTAAGGTGAGACGTGCTCGTATTTTCTACTTGAGAGAACGGACTGGTAAGAAAGCGAGAATCAAAGAAAGACGCGTTTAACTTTAGAACAACATTATATCAAAAGCCTTCCGTTCATACGGAGGGCTTTTTTTTATTTTTGCCCACCATCAAATAAACAAAATGACGCTTAGCTCAACATATAACCCAAAGGAGTTTGAAGACGCACTTTATCAAAAATGGCTCGACAACAAACTCTTTGCCTCTACTCCTGATGAACGAGAAGCATATACCATCGTTATACCACCTCCAAACGTAACAGGTGTATTGCACATGGGGCACATGCTAAACAACACGTTGCAGGATGTACTAATTCGTCGTGCTCGTATGCAAGGTTACAATGCATGCTGGGTTCCCGGAACCGATCATGCTTCTATCGCAACGGAAGCAAAGGTGGTAGCTAAGTTGAAAGAAGATGGAATAGACAAACGTGACATTTCCCGTGAAGAATTTTTGTCACATGCCTTTGATTGGAAAGAAAAATATGGTGGGATTATCCTAAACCAGCTTCAACGCTTGGGGTGTTCGTGTGATTGGGATCGCACGCGATTCACCATGGAAGATGACTTGTACAAATCTGTGATACAGGTTTTTGTTGACATGTACGACAAAAACTTGATTTACAAAGGCGTACGAATGGTTAACTGGGATCCTGCGGGTCAGACTGCCCTCTCCGATGAAGAGGTGATCTATCGTGAGGTCGACTCACAGCTTTTCTATGTTCGGTACAAAATCGTTGGAAGTGATGAGTATTTAACCGTTGCAACCACACGACCCGAAACAATTTTGGGTGATACAGCCATATGTGTAAACCCAAATGACGAAAGGTACAAACATTTGCAAGAAGCTAAAGCAATCGTTCCGATTGTTGACCGCGAAGTACCCATCATATTCGATGAGTATGTTGATCCCGAATTCGGTACCGGCGCGTTGAAAGTTACTCCTGCTCACGATATAAACGATTATAACCTGGGTATCAAATACAATCTGGAGGTAATCGATACCATCAACGACGATGGCACGATGAGCGAAGCTGCCGGACATTTTATTGGTGAAGATCGATTCTTCGTTCGAAAAAACATCGGTAAAAAACTCGATGAATTGGGCAACTTAGTCAAAATCGAACCGTACAAGAACAAAGTTGGATTCTCAGAGCGAACTAACGCCATGATTGAACCAAAGCTCAGTCAGCAATGGTTTGTGAACATGGAAGACTTCGTAAAGCAGAATCCTGAAATTCTTTCCAAAGTGGAAGATGACACGATTAGCTTTCACCCGGCGAAACTGAAAAATACCTACCGTCATTGGATGGAGAATCTCAAGGACTGGTGTATCAGTAGACAATTGTGGTGGGGACACCGAATTCCTGCCTACTATTGTCAATCCTGTGATCACATGATGGTTGCCGATGAAGCACCAGATTCTTGTCTTAATTGCGGAAGTAAAGAGTTAGAGCAAGACCAGGATGTCCTGGACACCTGGTTTTCCTCGGGAATGTGGCCTTACTCTACAATGATGGATCCTGGACC
>CAJXLR010000300.1 GCA_913056425.1 uncultured Bacteroidota bacterium | reverse complement strand
CAACGCAGGATGTACGTGTTGAGGGTAAAGACAACATCGGGGTGGATAGTATGCGCATTTACATTCGTCGCTACGACTACAGCGCGAGCACATGGACTACTTGGACAGATTCTTTGATGAGTTCTACTGTAACTACAAGCTGTCCGGATAGCTCCATCTACGAATATACATTCGGTAATATTGATGTAAACGATACCGTTGAATGGTACGTGCGTATCTTTGACTGTGCCTGTCCTAACGTTGTGCGTGCACCGCTTGAGTCGGCACCAAACTTCGCTTACAAGTTCTGGAGAGATCCAGCACTCCCTCCTATTTGTGGGACAACTACTCAGAACTCCTTCCCGTATTCCACGACCCTTCCAATGGAGGAAGATTTCGAAAACCCATTGTACTGGGTAGCGGGTACCGGTTCGGGTGCTAGTGGTCTTGCACACCGTGGTAACTTCCCGGATCAAAATCCACCTAACGGCCAGAACTGGAAAGTAATTCCTAACGAAAACACCATTGGCTTTGCCTGGTCGGTACGTTCGGGATCGACAGGTAGTAACTTCACTGGACCAGACGGTGATGCTTCAACAAGTGGTAACGGGAAGTATGTGTACACTGAGGCTGATCAAGGTTCTAAGAACGATAAAGCCCACATGATTACACCGTGTTTAGACCTCGGTGCTTACAGTTGTGCGCTCTTGGAGTTTGATTACCACATGTACGGTGCACACGTTGATTTCTTGGCAGTAACTGCGGATACAGGATTCAACACAAGTGCCTACACAGGTTTGGCGAGAATAGACTTCGCACAGCAAACAAAATCTACCGATCCTTGGAAAACATATTCTGTTTCATTGAACGACATTGTTGGCGATTATGCACGTATTCGTTTCTCTGTAAACCGTGGTAATGCTTCAAAAGGTGATGTTGCGATTGATAACATCCGCGTTTACGAGCCAGCTGCTTACGAAGTAGCACTTCGTGAGGTGTTTAATCCTGAGAACGGATACTGTTCGTACTCTAACAACGAAACTTTGGACCTATGGGTACAGAGCAACGGTTGTAACGTACTTGATAGTATTCCAGTAACTTGGGACTACGACTACACGAATACCGCGGGTACAACAACTAACGTAACACACACAGAATACATCACGAATAAAGATTTGTACTTGGGTGATTCTACTTTCTTCACCTTCGCAACAGGTCCGGATTTAAGTGGTTACGGTATTTATGATATTAAAATCTACACCGCACAGCCTGGTGATACCGTAAACACGAACGATACTATTGGTCCAATCAGAATTGTCCACGAACAACCGTACACTACCTTCCCATACGTGTTGAACTTTGACGATGCTGCTACGACTCCAGGAAATAATACACCGTTTAACGCAGGTACCTTCTCGAATGCCGTGTTCACGCCTACTCCAGCAAGTAACAGTGGATCATTCGCCTTCATGGTAGGTACTGGATATACACCGACTGTAGGTTCTGGTCCTATCTCAGATAAGAGTGGAACAGGTAATTACTTGGTGGCTGAAGGAGATTACGGTACGTCACCGGCCTCAGCTACGTTGGTTTCTAAATGTTTAGACCTCACAGGTATGACAAGCCCTGTGCTGCAATTCCGTCACCACATGTACGGAGCAGATATCGGTGCCATTCGTGTGCAATGGATTAAGGACGGTGAAAACGCTTGGTCGAACCCAATGACTCCATATACCACTACCCTCACTGACGAGAAGGACGGATGGTCGTTCTACGAAGTGGATTTGAGCAACGGTGGTGATTTAGTAAAACTTCGCTTTATTGCTCAAAAATCTGGATTCGGTGTAGCGGCAGATATTGCGTTTGATGATATCGTAATCTACGATAAAGCCAATACTGATGTAGGGATGATCAACATTGAAAATCCTGCCACTCGTATAAATCTTGTAGGTGGACCTGCTCAACTAAAGGCTGAGTTCAAACTGAGGAATTTCGGTAAAAATGCACAGTCGACACTGGAGAAGCTTTCGAGGAGAGAATTCAAGGAAATAAACGCTTGCAATGACTTCGAACCCTAAGTAAACTGAATTCAATGTTGGTTACCTGCAGATATCCATCAGAAAACCAAATCAGGACCTCGGCAAAATACGTTTTTATTGTCTTGGCTAGCCAACTGAAATAGTCGACAAAGGAAAAAACGATTAAACAATCTATAGCACCAATATCATAAAATTATACTGATGAAAAGCATACTGATTCAATTAACCCCGCAACATTTGATGTAGTTTCTTTTCAGTTCGGTTTTATTTTAATTTGAATTCATTTCAAGTATTTCCACGTGAGCTCCTCTGGATGGCTTCGTGACGAACATACTAGAAGCGTCGAAGTTACTCTTTCGATATTCATCCACGTCGTAATATGCTACCTTAATTTGCGCCATGAAAGTTTCCACCTTTTCCAATGGCACAAGAGCTATTGCACAACCACCCCAACCAGCGCCACACAATTGGGCTCCGTACGCTCCGAACTTGATTGACAGGGAGACAATCTCATCAAGGTCATCACAACTACATTGGAACAGTGAACGACAACTTTCGTGGCACTGATTCATGAGAGAACCAATCTTCACTAACAGTTGTTCATCCGACAAAGAGTTAGATTTGCACAGTCGAACACATTCTTCCGTTCGTTTGGCTTCTTCATACACGTAAATACTTCGTGATTTCAAGTTGAAGCTCTTAGCGTCATTGGGGAAGTTAGGGAACTTTCACATTATGTTAGCCCATGATAAGCCAATTTCCTTTTCCAGAGAAACGGATGTGCAATTGTCCATCAAATTATTGTTGACTAAATCAACCATCTCACTGTAGGAAACGCCCAATTTCTTGTGAATCTCACCCAAGGTCAATAAATTGACGTACGGCTAATCAGATGAACCAGGCCTCAGGTCCTATTCTTCAAATTGCTACCAATTATTTTTCAGTTTCTCTCGTTCCGAAACGTTGTACATCAAAACTTTTATTTTCATGACAAAAGTTTT
>CAJXLR010000299.1 GCA_913056425.1 uncultured Bacteroidota bacterium | reverse complement strand
AAAGTGAGTGCTTTCATCTTGTTGGAGCTCAAAAACGAACTGAAGGAGCTTTCGATTGCAAGTAAGAAGTTTTGGAGAAACTGCATCCGACCATTTTGGAGAAGTTGCTTGAAGGAAGACATTCAAGAATTATTAGGCTAAAAACAAAATAACTATGAGACAATCTAAGACAAACAGAACTTTAGGATTTGGGAATACTCAGATGGAGCTTCCCAAAGGCTTGGCACGGGTAAAGCACGAACCGGTACGTGTATACAACGGTTTTATTCAAGGCATCATGCAGTATGGTTTTACCGATTTGAAGGACTACCTCGAAACAGGTGATGTTCTCACCCTGCAGCGTGATGTAGATAACGACTACGATTCATATGCTGTTGGTGTCTATTGGAAAGGTGTCCAGTTGGGCTACCTTGGGGCAGGACACAATGTAGTGATCGCCAACTTGTTGGATTCCGGTGTAGGAATACATGCGTACATCAGTAAGGTAGATTTGGAAGCCGCACCACAACATACATTGGCGGTGGTACTATTTGCTGATTTCGTGGTGGCATTGCCAACACTCGCAGCAAAGTTTTCTCCTAGTCAAACCAGTTCACAATCTGTACGATACCAATCTGCGTAGTTTTACTCTAGATTGATAAAACGCCCTTTGTCGTACTTCACTTCGTACTTGATGGTGAAGGTCGCTCCGTTCTATAAGAAATCCGGGTTTGAAATAGAATGTATCGAAGAAAACGGCCTGGGCAAAGGGCTGCACAAGTTTGAAATGGTACACAAACCAAAAATATTTTCGTAACACTCCTTCATTACTAAATGTTCTGTTTAGTACGACTGGCCTATGGGTCAGTCGTTTTTCAGGACGGCAGTTTGCTGTCCATTACCTTAAACCAAAGAGATGGCACAAGGCTCAACAACATCATCCCTGGATAACCGGTAGGAAGATGTGATGCCGCAGGTTTACTCTCTAACCTGGGGTAGATGAGCGACGAGTTTTCGTGGTGGTGCGAATGTCTCGTTAGTTCGAAAAGTAGAAGTCTGCCAAGAATGTGATCGGAATTCCAAGAATGGATGTCCTGTACACGCTCATACGCTACTTTGTTTAACTTTTTGCGGGTTAAACCATAGTGCTCAATGTAATTCACCGTTTCGAGTAGGATAATCCCAATAAGAGAGCAAATGAGGTATGCAAGCATGGTATATAAACCAAAAATGAGCCCTACGCTTACTATGATACCTAATTGAAGAAGAAGATATTTAAGCATGTCGTTAGAACCATGCAACCACGATTTACCCTTCCGCTTAAGTCTCTCCTTTTCTAAATTCCACGCCGACTTATATGAATCTCGGATAACACGAATCCAAAAGGCGTAAACACTTTCACCTCGCCTAGCAGTTGCCGGATCCTCGGGTGTTCCCACACGTTTGTGATGGCCTCGGTTGTGTTCGATAAAGAAATGCGTATACTGGCTGCTTGCCAATAATAACTGAGCGACGAATTGATCTAACTTGTTTTTGTGGTGACCAAGTTCATGTGCCATGTTAATCCCATAGATGCCACACAACAGCCCCATAGTTGTAATGTGGCCGGCTATAGTTAACCCCGATTGGGATAGGTCGAAGTTCACCAAGAAATAAACAAATAATGCAATGTATAGCGGTGCCGCCAGTAACAGAATGAGTCGATAGCCGGTTTCGTTGTTTACCCGCGTCGCAGTTTTATTTTCGGGAAGTGCCAACTCTACAATGGGTATCAAAACAAAAGAAAGGATCAAAAGTGAAAAGCTAGCAACTCCCTCAGAGACAAGGGAGAAGTATCCCACTATCAGAAATATAAATGCCGACAAATATTTAACCGCACCCATCATCGATTTATTTAACTCTCACGCGCAAAATTTGTTTTCCCTCGATAAATCCTTCCAGCACATCTCCGGATTCCACTTTACCAACGCCCTCTGGTGTGCCTGTAAAAATAAGATCTCCGATTTTAAGCGTAAAATACTCCGAAGCGTGTTCAACCAAATCGTTGATCGGATACAGCATGTCTTTTGTATTGCCGGATTGAACAATCTCTCCATTCTTCTTCAGTTCGAACTTCAGGTTGTCAAGATCAACGCCTTCAACATCTAACCAATCTCCACACACGGCGCTGGAGTCAAAAGCTTTGGCCTTCTCCCAAGGCAAGCCTTTTTCCTTAAGTTTCTTTTGAACGTCGCGTGCAGTAAAATCAATACCAATGGTGTATTGAGCGTAATACTTTGGTGCAAATTTTGACTGGATTCGTTTACCTAACCGGTTAATTCGAATTACAATCTCCGCCTCGTAATGTACATCACTCGAAAAGTCCGGTATATAAAAAGCATCACGCTGTCGCATGAGGGACGAATCAGCCTTCATGAAAAGTACAGGCTCTTCAGGCACTTCGTTACCAAGTTCTTGAGCGTGTTTTTTGTAATTACGACCTACGCAAATAACCTTCATTATGCTTCAAACGTGATAGACGCGGAACCTAATTTTTCGACATTTGCGGTCACTACGTCACCTGCTTCGACAAACACAGCCGGCGTTGCAGCCCCTGCGAGTAAAACGGATCCAGCGGGAAACGACTGTCCGTATTTAGCAGCTAGCCTACTGGCATTACAAACCGATAAATAAGGATTGTCTAATATGGCATTGCTTTGATCAGACTGACGAACCTCTCCGTTGAACACTAGTTCCATCTTCAAGTCGTTAAGGCTTTCCGGCAGGTTATGCCACTCACCTAGCACAAATCCGGTGGAAGAACAGTTGTCGGCAATTACATCCTCCAACGAGAATTTAAAGTTTTCATATCTCGAGTCGATTATCTCAATTGCTGCACAAACCGAATCAATGTATTCCGGAATCTCTTCCAAACTAATTTCACGATCAAGATCTCGCTTTAACTTAAACGCAATTTCCGGTTCAGCTCTTGGGTGAATGAATTTGCTTAGTGATACCGTTGACTCATTTTCGAGATGCATCTCAGACGTAAGTCTTCCCCAAATCATGTCGTGCACA
>CAJXLR010000298.1 GCA_913056425.1 uncultured Bacteroidota bacterium | reverse complement strand
GAATAATGCACAAGATGCATTTAAAGAATCACGGTGCACTGATCCAAGGATAACCATAGATGTTGTGATTGAAGACGATGAGATCGTTGTCAGAATCTGTGACAACGCAGGGGGTATTCAGAAAAATGTGCTGACCATTCTGTTTGATCAATATGTTTCCACAAAAGGTGTGAAGGGAAATGGCATTGGTCTGAATATGTCACGAGCGATTGTTCATAAACTTAATGGTTCGATTCTTCCTCGAAATCGCGGCACTTGTTGCTGTTGGAATGTGGGGTTGGCGTCAATCTGATAATTGGTTTAAATATGTTTTAGCCATCGGACTCCCACTAATGATGGCAGTCTTATGGGGTGTATTTGCTTTGCCAAATGATCCCAGCAGATCCGGAAATACGGCAATCGATACCCCGGGGATTATTCGATTAGTTCTAGAACTCGCATTTTTTGCCTTTGCCACATGGGCCTTCTACAACATGGATTACAAGATTACCGCTAGGGTCTTTGGGACAATTGTATTCATTCACTACTTAGTTTCGTACGACAGTGTCCAATGGTTGCTTAATCATTAAGTATTGATGGAAATTGTTTTCAAAAAGCAAAATGGAAATAATCTGGTGACTTACATCCGAGACGATGGAAGTACCAATGCAGAAAAGCTTGGTCCCGACATTCTTCATGATGATTTTGCTCACTTTGTTGTAGAGCAAGAATTCTCGTTAGAAAATGGCTTTGGGGGGAATATAAATTAAGGCGTGACAATTGCTCAGCTATCGAGCAAAGAAATAATTACTCCAACTCCTCGTTCAAGACCTCCAGTGCTGTTTCACCACTAAAAGGGCGGTTTTCAAATACTTCGAATTCAAAGAAGTCGATGAAGTTAACCAACTCCGGTTCTTTCTTCTTTGCGAATGCTTTTCGAGCAGCATCACCAAAGACAAAATCCATTTCCATCATTCCACTGTTGGGGTTTTTGCCATACAGCAAGTAAACTTCGTTATCACTCGCTTTAATGTCTTTTCGCTTAAGACTATGTCCGGCTGTATTGTACCAGATGTGAATTGTTAAGTCTGGTTCGCCTTTATGCTTTTTGAAAAATTTTGTGTAAGGAGCTTTAGCTCTCATGTGTACGGATCCATTGGTAATTCCCAATGTTTCAACCTCCGTTTCTTGTGCTGAGGTTAAACTAAAAACCCCAGCAAATGCCAGTAGTGCGAATAAATATCGTTGCATAATCAAAAATAAGATGTTCGGTTTAACTTGTATACAACCAACGGTGGGAGAAAACTTTATGTTTTGCTTGAAAAATTCGGTGGATTGAGCGAGGGCAAGCCGATAGCCCCTTCCCCATCGAAAGTTAACTTCTAATTCAACAACTAGCTCGAGTAAGTCTCCGTAAATCGAGGATTATCAACTAGACGCAATTATTTTTCTACCAGCTTCTCTCCGTGATACGGACAGAAAGTCCATGTACCATCCATCTCTTTCTGATCAACCGGGCAACGTTTAGGTGGAGTTAACGCGCTCAATGGAGTAGACCAACTAAAGGTCTTTTCACAAAACGAAAAACTGAACGCCCCTTTTCGAAGCGGGTCAGCAATTCGATTATTCTTTTTATCGATATCCTTAAACACGTAAAAGTTAAAGTTCTCTCCTAAGCTACCCATCACGTTCTTTAACATGGGTTTCATGATGGTGAGCAAACTGTTTACCTCTGAGTCAATTTCATCGCTTGTAAGCGGTTTGTGCGTGTTACCGGATTGATCTATGAATGATAACGAGTTGTATATGCTGTCGTACGAGACGTAGTCAATACTTCCCAATGGTTTCATGCTGCCGTCCATGACAGCTAAAAGCAAATAAGGCCGTAATGTGGTTATAAACTCTGCACTCTGCTTTTCTGTAAGTCGATCTGAATTTCGGAAAGACTCTTCCCAGAATTCAACAGGAATCCACCAAGCAATGGTGAGTTTCCCATCCGCATTGCGTGTTTGTTGTGTTTCCTTAATTAGTTTGGTGACGTCTACACTCGACGTAAAACTCGTTGATACCAAGAATAACGATACCAGGACCAAGAGCGTGGTGAATCTTTTCATGAATTGAAGTTTTGGTAAATCTATGCGATTTCAATTAAATCATCGCATCAAGTGGACAATTCCATTGAAATGGTGCGGAAGCCCTTCATAATCTAATATGGTTATCAAGTAGAAATAAGCGCCCGGTAAGGCATTTTCTCCGGTCCAAGCTTCTCCTGTCGTAGTTTGGAAGACCTGCTCACCCCATCGATTAAAGACCTTCATGTTGAAGTTGCCTATTCCTAAACCTTGTGGCGAGAATGTAGGGTTGTACTCATCGAGGTTAGGACTAAACGCATTTGGTATCAGGATGTTTACTACAAAATCAATCGTGATTTGATCGGTAAACCGATCTATACAACCGTATTGATTAACCACCGTTTGAGTAACCGTATACGTTGCTGTATCTGGGAATCTATAGGTAAAATCGGTTTGATTGGTTTCAAATCCGGTAGATATCCAATAGTGTGTTGAATCTGCATCTATTGCCATCGAGCTGAAGTCAACCTCTGAATTCACTACATCTGCGCGCTCAGGGTTCATTGCAAATCCCGCTGTTGGCAATGCATGAACAGTTACGGGTTTTGATGTTGAGTAATCACAGCCAGGATTAGTTTCAAAGGACAAACTAACGGTGTAGTTCCCAGGGTTTTGGAACGCGTATTCAAAACTATCTCGGTTCTGAATCGTGTAACCATCGCCCATTTGCCAATTTGAAGTAGAAATAGGAAGAACCCTGCCTATGCTAGTTTCTTTCACCCACTGACTGTCATATACACAGATATCGCGTATATCGAAATCAGGTTGTACAATTTGATTAACCACTATAGTTTGTGATACGGTATCTGAACAGTTTTCTTGAGATGAAGTAATGTACGTAACATCATAACTACCCGTAGCGGCGTATTGATGCCTTAAACTATCTCCTGAAGCTGAATTACCGTCACCCAGCATCCAACTATGC
>CAJXLR010000297.1 GCA_913056425.1 uncultured Bacteroidota bacterium | reverse complement strand
CACATATTCGATTCAACAAGAATTATGAAAATTTTAACGAGAATTTTTTCCCTTGCTATTGTTGTCGCATTCACAGCTACAGCGGCAAGTGCACAGTTCTATTTAGGACCACGCGCAGGCATGAACCTGTCTAACATGTCGCACAACACCGCAGGTGCGGAAAACCTTTCAATTATCGGATTTCATGGAGGGGCTACAGCTAAATACCAATTTATGCAGCGCCTTTCTGTTCAAATTGATGGAATGGTTTCTACCATGGGGAACAACATGAAGGTGACAACGCTTGAAAACGGCGTAACTACGGTTCAAGAAACTGAAACCAACAGCATGTATGTTCACGTACCGGTTTATGTAAACTATGAGCACAAGTTCCAGCCAGACCGCTTGGTTCCTTACCGTATGAAAGATAGCTACATGTCTTTCCATTTATATGGAGGAGGATTCTTTGGTTACGGATTGTCTAGTAGCCAAGGAACAAAGGTTACGGTAACAGATGAGACCGGAACTACCGTTACTCCAGCAGTAAGTGGCACATTGGCATCTGACGTGTGGAACCCAATTGACTTTGGCATCATGGCAGGAGCAGGATTGTCGTTTAAGATTGATGAAGAGGATCGCAACCGCCTAGGTTTCGACGCGCGTTACCTTTTGGGACTTGGAAACTGGGATAAGCGTTCAGGTTATTCAGCATCCAACAGCGCTATCCAGGCATCGGTATTCTTTACTCGAAAACTTACGAAGAGAAAATACACTACTCGCCACAGACGCTAGTAATAAACGAGTGAACAAGATATAAAGAGGACTTCGGTCCTCTTTTTTTATACCAGCTCTTTCACAGCCTCCCACACTAAATCGGACTCATACCCCTTGCCCATTAGAAAACGGGCTATCTTGGCGCGCTGTTCAAATTCATTCTTGCTCTTGTACTCTCGGTTCTTCTTTTCGATAAGAGCATGGAGGGTCTCCGAATATAAATCGTCATCAATTTCTGCCATTGCCTTACGAATGCAGTAATCGCTTATTTTTCTTAGCCGGAGTTCACTGAGAATCTTATTCCTTCCCCACTTTTTCACCTTTAACTTTCCTCGAGCAAAACTGCGGGCGAATCGTTCTTCATTGAGGTAGTTCGACTGAATCAAATCCGCGATCAACTCATCAATTTCTGATGTTTTGAGTCCATAATCATACAGCTTGCGCTTCACCTCTTGATGACAACGTTCTTGGTATGCGCAGTATTTCTGTATCGCTATGCGAGCTTCTGCAAATGACTTCTTTTTTTGACGTTGTTCCTGCATAAAGGTGTTACGCTTTGGCATCCATCGCTACATTTGTGTTGTGCAATACACCTTTGCGAAAATAGCTGAAATAACGGGCGGTAGAATTGTAGGGCAATCGGACTTGGTTGTGGAACAGATATTCATCGACAGCCGTCAAAGCTCCAATACGTCAGGAAGCATGTTTGTTGCTATTCAAGGTGAACAACACGACGGACATCAATACATATCTGAACTCATCGCACGCGGAGTAAGCGCGTTCTTGGTGGAGCAGATTCCAGATCTGTCTGAGAACGAAGAAGCTTCTTTTGTTTTAGTATCCAACAGCGTGCAAGCGTTACAGAATCTTGCAAGCCATCATCGTTCAAATCATAAAATCCCGGTTATCGGAATTACCGGGTCGAATGGAAAAACCATTGTGAAGGAGTGGGCGTATCAGCTATTATATCAGCATAAAAAAATAACTCGAAACCCACGGAGCTATAACAGTCAGGTTGGCGTTCCACTGAGCTTGCTTCAACTGAAGCAGACTGACGAGCTCGGGATATTCGAAGCGGGCATATCTCTACCCAATGAAATGGATGCTCTAGCTGCGATGATTCAACCTACCATAGGTTTGTTCACCAACATTGGAGACGCTCATGCCGCCGGATTCACCAACGAGTCTGAAAAGATTTACGAAAAGCTAAAACTGTTCAAGCAATGCCAAACACTTATTTATCGGAAGGAAGACAACTTGCTTACCGACATCATTGAGCGGTACATTGCTGAAAATGGACTTGAAGGTTTTTGTTGGTCGGATTCCAACCCGGCAAACATTAAAGTGATTGCAAATAATGTTGGTGAAAACACATCCACCATTTCGATACAGCACGGCGGGAAGAAGGCTACGTATCAGTTGCCATTTACCGATGAAGCATCCTACGAGAACGCGATGCATGCATGTGCCATAGCAACTTATCTGGAAGTTGATTTTGCCCATATTGCTGCATCCATAAGTGACTTACAACCTATTGAAATGCGACTGAATCAAAAAGCAGGCATCAATGGGTGTAGATTGATTTCGGACTTTTATAATTCAGACTTAAAGTCACTGGAAATTGCATTGGACTGGGCAAACCAGCGGCATGCTCAACTGAATCGCACAATTATCTTATCGGACATCGAGCAGTCGCACCTGAGCCATCGCGATTTGTACACTGCGATTTCCAATTTGTTGAAACAACACAACTATTCCAGGCTCATTGGAATAGGAGAAGATATTAGCTCCTCGAGTTATCTTTTCGATTTACCGCGGCAGGCATTTTACCAGAACACTACGGAATTTCTTGAGTCTGAAGAAGACTTTTTTAACGAGGCAATATTGCTCAAAGGTGCGCGCTCCTTTGCTTTCGAACGAATTGAAAAGAAACTCCAGCAAAAGGTTCACAATACGGTATTAGAGGTAAACCTCAATGCACTGAGAAATAACCTGAACTATTTCAAATCACACCTGGACAAGAACACGAAGGTGATGGTGATGGTTAAAGCTTTTTCGTACGGAAGCGGCAGCGATGAGGTGGCCTACTTCCTCCAGCATAACAACGTGGATTACCTCGGTGTTGCATATGCAGATGAAGGCGTTGCGTTACGCAAGAATGGTATCGATCTGCCCATCATGGTTATGAACAGTGATGAGGATTCGTATGACGTGATGCTTGATCACAATCTTGAACCTGAGCTCTACAACTTCAGGAGCTTGTATATGTATATCGAAGCCGTACAACGTAAGGCTATAGCCTCGGCACCGGCTCA
>CAJXLR010000296.1 GCA_913056425.1 uncultured Bacteroidota bacterium | reverse complement strand
TTTTCCGTATGCAGTATGATAGCCCTCGCCAATGATTTTGCCATCGTGAACAATCACACATCCAACCATGGGATTTGGATGAGCCGTTTTATAGCCCAGTTGAGCCAAATCGAGGCATCGTTGCATGTATTTGGAGTCGTACTTTGTCACGGATTCAGTGTAACTTCGGCCGCAAATGTATTCAAGTTTTACCAGCATTTCGAAACATCTTGAGGATCGATTATCTCACTTGTATGAGGCCAGAGAGATAAAGAACATTTCATACCGAATTATGGAGTATGTAACCGGTAAAACTCGAAAAGATTGGATGTTGGATGATCAAACGAATCTGAGCGAGTCACAGCAAGATGTTTTAACCGTAGTGATTCAAAAATTAGAATCAGGCGCACCCATGCAATACGCCATCGAGGAAGCTGATTTTATGGGTGAAGTATTTTTTGTTGATGAATCGGTACTTATTCCTAGGCCGGAAACAGAAGAATTAGTGCATTGGATTCTTAACGACTTAGATTTTTCAAGAAGAATGGTTTTGGATATCGGAACCGGTAGTGGATGTATTGCAATATCACTTGCAAAACATCGGGGGAGCTGGAGTATTTCAGCGTGTGATACCTCAAATGAAGCCCTTGTTGTTGCCCGACGGAATGCTCGTGAGCTTAAGGTTGTTAGTGAAATAGTATTCTATAAAGAGGATATTCTGAATCCCTCCACGCTGTACGAAAGTGAACTTGACGTAATCGTGAGTAATCCACCTTATGTACTCGAGTCTGATAAGGATCTCATGACAAAACAAGTCACAGAACATGAACCAAGTGTGGCACTGTTTGTACCCGACACTGATCCTTTACGGTTTTATCGTGAAATTGGAACCTATGGTTTGAAGGCCCTAAAACCCGGAGGTTCGCTATACTTCGAGATACATACCGATAAAGGCAATGAAGTTCTGGAACTATTAAAAAATCAAGGGTATATCGACGTGGTTCTTAAACAAGACTTAACCGGAAGAGATCGGATGGTACGGGCTACAACCCCAACTGATTAATCACTTGTAGCGGACCTCCACAATACGAAGAGTGACACGCTTTACAAGCAGCAATCGATTTTGAGTAATAATAAGCGTTAGAATCACCTGTTTTCAGACCTTTCAAGGCTTCTAAATAAGGATCAGCTAGTGCTTGAAAAGCATCCTCTAGGTGCTCGTCGCGTGTACCTTCGGCTTTTTTCAGATTCCAAATGTGTTCCGGGACCGGACTCACTTGTTCATCATTTCTGATTTGTTCACGAACCAGTTTAGAATACTCGACCATGTCGCGCATAGTTTGTGACAGCTCAGATGCTTCGTACATATCGGCTGTTTCGTTTTTAGGTTCCTGACTTTGTTTGCAAGCAACCACTGAAACGGCCAACGAAAGAAAGATTAAAGCCTTCTTCATTATTCGATGATTACTCCATCAGCCATGAATGTAAGTTTGGCCTCAGGTTCGGTAATTGCCGCGATTTCTTCTTCCGACTTGCCAGCATCTTTAGCATATTCTTGTAGCTCGGCAACAGACAATGTATCGTTATAAGCCCATCCTTTGATGGTTGCTTTGTATCCAGCACTATTCTTTGGAACGAAGAATCCGTAGTCTTTAAAACGGACAACCATGTCTGTTCCGTTCATATCCATTTTCATCCAGCATCCTTTAGCTTGACACGCAGCGCTAATATCTCCACTCACAGTGGCTTGAATCGAATCACGGCCCTCCAACAATAAAAGGAATGAGGTTGGATCTACAGCATTGTCGGTATTCCAAGAACTGTCACCGTATCTACCTGAAACCGTTTGGTCAGACGTTTCATCTGTGTTCTCTGTGTTTTCAGTGTTGTCTGACTGATTGTTACAAGCGGCAAATAAACCTGCTGCTAAAAAAAGAATTACGAATCGTTTCATATTACGTTATTGAGCCGCAAAGATAATTGGGCTATGAAATATTGTTAGACTTAAAAAGCTGTTTGTTGTCAGGCTAATTCGGTAGGTTGAGTGCTAAGCAGGTCTTCTACTTGCTTACTAAACGGAGTATGACAATCGATTAGTTTGTGCCGTAATGATGTGTTCAATTCCCACTTGTTCTGCGGGAATTCGTTCAGTCTGAGTTTGACTCTTAAACTGTAACATTGCCTTTGACTACGAGGACGTGGCAAATGAGGTTTGACTTCTAAATCCATCTTACGACCAACACGTTGCGCAAATTTTAACTATTCTTTAAAATTTGCACTCACCAAATCTAGTGATTTTTATCATCGCTTGAAAGCACTCAGCGGTAAGCTCTCAAAGTATTCATTGTCTTCGATAAAGTCTTGAACCTCAAGGTGATTGTTCAGCCAGTTCTGTGCCATTTCATTGTCCAACACAACTGGCATACGCTTTTTTGTATTGTGGATGTGCTCCATTAAGCTGTTGGCAGGACGAGTTAAAATGGATACGGTTTTTATGGTTGCTTCCATCTCAGGGAAGTACCAATTGGAGTACAATCCGGCTAGGTGGAATGGCTCACCACTTTGCATCATGATAAGATGACGCACCTTATCTACTTCCTTCTTGCCTTTCTGATTCACCACGCCAACATGCTGCCATTCGTAAAAGCCATCCACCAGAATGGTCGCATGGTTTTCTTGATACCTGTAACAAACCGATCTCTTCTCCTCGATTTTTTCGACTTTGGTATTAAGCGTATTCCGAACTTTAGGACTCCACTCTTTTTCCCAAGAAGGCATTAACCACCATTTCCCCAAGCGCATTTGATTGGGGTTGTCGTTTGTAACTATCGGAACCCAGCTAAACGTAAATCCATTGATGTGATTCTGTGGTTCAAATAAATCTTTATGATTACCCTTGGGTTCGTTCAGCCCCATTTTTTCGGCAAGTATATCAAGCGCTGTTGTTTGTTTTAGGTGATAGCACATAACTCGAAGCTATCGCAAACCTGTGGATTTCTGAAAAGAATTTTAAGTCTGTGGATAGAAATCTATTGGTCGATTACCAGACTTCCCTGCAACCTCAGAAGTTGGTAAGCAGCTTTTGTACCCT
>CAJXLR010000295.1 GCA_913056425.1 uncultured Bacteroidota bacterium | reverse complement strand
TGGGAGACGAAAAGGAGCTTCCTCCTTGAACTGCACAAATACTCCAGATAGGTTCATCATTGTATTTTAGATCAAACCATACATCTTCATAAAGTGTGTCGTTTCCGGCATAACCAGAGGCCTTATCAACTTGCCAAATGACACTTTGTGTGAATCCTTCTTGCCAACTCTCATTGTCCCGTAAAATGTTAACCGTTACAAATAAATCATCCTTACTTAAACCAATTATTGGGTAATCCGACCAGGTCTGACCACCGAAAGGATTTCCCTCAATCGCATAAAAGTTCCATGTGCCATTGGGGTCACTCGTTTGGCTAAAACCGGTAATTATCCTGGTATCGTTACTTGTAGACCCTTGCAGAAAAACAAGTATAAACCGATCGTTATCAGGGTCGTAAGCTACCTTCGGATCGTAAGTTCGATTCAGGTTAGAAAGCTGTCCATCTACTATTCGTTCAAGGCTGTAATAGCGGATATAATCACCATTTTCATTAAGTATACTCACCGATGAGTTTACCACGCTTATGATGTCCCCGTTGTTGTTGATGGCAACATTATTATCATTTGGGATTCCGGGTACGGCGTTCAAACCAATGAATGACGCTTCAACTTCTGGTTGGCGTTCCTCCGGACTCTCTTGATACTTATGCAAAGTTTGCTTGAATTTTCGCTCTCGCTGTTTATCCAATTCCTTCTTAATCTCTTCAACGCGGGAATATGGTTCAGGTGCCTCAAACTTGCTCGAGAGCGTGGCTTCAACCTCCAAATCAGCCATCGATATTGTACATAGCTTTTTTACCGGTACATCGCGCTCGTGTTTGAAAGTAAACTCTTGAGCGTCGGAATTACTGCACCAACCTATGACAATAAAAACAGCTACGAACTTTTTCATACACCAAATTTAGCGGTTTGAACGGTAATTTTAGGAGGCAAGCATACATGAATATCTTTGCACTGTGGAGCTGAATAAAACTGAAAAATGGATTTATACAATCCTGGGGACATTGGTAGTGTTGTCATTGTTTTATCAACTGGGTTATATGCCGCTAAGTGCCGATGAACCGATTCGCACACTTATAGCTGCCGATATGCAGATTAGTGGGAATTTCATAGCTCCTGAGATTAATGGTGAAACCTATCTGAACAAACCTCCGCTCTATAATTATATCCTGTATGCGCTGTTTGAAATCACCGGATCAAGAAGTGAATGTATTGTACGACTGCCTAGCATTCTCTCTCTGATAGCACTTGGACTCATTGTTTTTCAAGTAGTTAACCGCGAAACGAAACAACAGCATCTTGCATTACTTACCTCGTTTGCATTTGTCACTTCAGGAAATATTTGGATGTATTCGTCCTATTTGGGACATATCGACATTACGTATTCGTTGGTAGTCTTTTTGCACATCTATGTGATTTATCGATATGGTTTAGACAACAAATGGACAAAAGCCTTTGTGGTTTCATATGCGCTCACATTCATTGGATTTATGATGAAGGGTCTGCCAAGTATTGTTTTTCAGGGCATCACAATTCTTACTGTCCTTGCCATAACCAAAGAATGGAAACGCTTCTTTTCGCTGAAACACATTCTTTCAGGTTTTGTCTTTTTAATTCCTCTGGCTGTATACTTATGGTTGTTTAGCCAACACGCTCCCATTGAAGATTTGTTGAGTCGTATCCTCACAGAAAGTACCAGTAGAACTGTAACGGAGAAATCATTTGTAGAATCAATAGCTCACTTATTTAGTTTCCCATTTTTATATCTGGTTGACATACTACCTTGGGGCTTGTTAATCCTATTGCTATTTGACAAAACCATCCGTCAGAAATTATGGTCTACTCTGTTTATTCGGCATGGCGTCCTCCTTTTCTTAACCAACATTATCGTTTATTGGTTGTCTCCCGATTACCGCGCTCGTTACGTTTTTATGCTCACCCCATTTCTACTGACCGCTTTACTTTTTGCTGGTCTTGAGGCAGATAAGCGAGATATGAGCGTTTTCAAATGGTTCGCATACACAATCTCTTTCTTACTGATTATCAGCCCTATATTAATGTGGATAGCCCACCACAACTATGCTGTATCGAGCTCACTAACAATTGCATTAACCTTTTCCTTACTGGGATTAATCGGTTTGTTTCTTGCACTAAAACTGCACGCTCCGAAGCTGCCTTTTACAGCTATAATCATTGGTCTAATTGTGTTCAAGTTTGGTTACTCAACTTATGAGGTTCCGTTCAAAACAGTAACAGGTCCTTACCAACAGGAGAAGCTTGAAGCACAACAAATTGCCAAGATTACCAAAAATCAACCACTAGCCATGTATCATTCCAATGTGAGCTTGACCATGAACTGGTACCTGACCGTTGACCGTAATGACATGTTAAAAACGGAGACCAGCGACCACAACATCAATGCTTTCTACCTTGTTCCAACGGAAGTGATATCAGACACAACAAATGCCGATACATACTTTACCTTTGTCCGACGCTATCAGAAGAAGCCATTTTCTTTGGTGAAATTTAAACGGTATTTCCCTGATATGCCTAAAAAATAGAATATGCCAGAAGTATCGGTAGTTGTTGCCATGATGAACGAAGAAGAGAGTATTAAACCACTCTTGGACGCATGTTACAGCGCTTTAAGTTCTTTCGATTACGAATTAATCTTGGTAGATGATGGCTCAACGGATAACACCGTTTCGGAAGTTGCTAAATATGGTAATGAACATACTACGGTTGTAGAATTCATGATGAATTATGGCCAAAGCACTGCATTGCAAGCCGGAATTGATCAAGCCAATGGAGAATTCATTGTGACCATGGATGCGGATCTACAGAATGACCCCAGTGACATTCCTATGCTGTTGGATTTAATCAAAAACGGACAGTGGGACTTGGTAGCCGGTGAACGGGTGAACCGAAAAGACGGAGCATTTTTACGAAAAATACCAAGTAAGATTGCGAACTACATAATTCGAAACCTTACCAAAGTTACGATCAAAGACTATGGTTGTACATTAAAGATTTTTAGAAAGTCGATAGCAAAAAACTTAAGCCTATACGGTGAACTGC
>CAJXLR010000294.1 GCA_913056425.1 uncultured Bacteroidota bacterium | reverse complement strand
AATCAAGAAATTTAATTACGACGCCGTTTTGTGCGACATCAAAATGCCCGAAATGGATGGCATGGAGTTGTTGGACAAAGCAGCTGAGATTGTACCGGAACTCCCGTTTATCATGATATCGGGTCACGGCACCATTGAAACGGCAATTGAGGCGACTAAGAAAGGTGCCTTCGATTTTATTTCGAAACCACCGGATCTCAACAAACTTCTAATCACCGTTCGGAACGCAACTGAGAAAAACAGTTTGGTGATTGAGACTAAGGTTCTCAAACGCAAAATCACCAAGACACGCGAGATGATAGGCGAAAGCCCATCCATCAAAAAGATTAAAGACACGATTGAGAAAGTAGCTCCAACCGATGCACGGGTATTAATCACCGGTCAAAACGGTACCGGTAAAGAATTGGTCGCTCGCTGGATCCACGAAAAAAGTAATCGTCATGCTGAAGCGTTTGTAGAAGTAAACTGCGCCGCGATTCCATCAGAACTGATTGAAAGTGAGCTATTTGGTCATGAAAAAGGTTCTTTCACATCGGCACACAAACAGCGTATTGGTAAGTTTGAGAAATCTCATAATGGAACGTTGTTTCTTGATGAAATTGGCGACATGAGTCTTTCCGCCCAAGCCAAAGTGCTTCGAGCGCTTCAAGAAAATAAGATCACTCGAGTTGGAGGTGACAAAGACATTGATGTTGACGTTCGCATTGTAGCAGCTACCAACAAAGACCTTCGTAAGGAAATAGATGAAGGAAACTTCCGTGAAGATTTGTACCACCGTATTAGTGTGATTCTTATACACGTTCCTTCGCTGAACGAGCGTACGGACGATATACCTCTACTTGCTGAGAAGTTTATCAACGAAGTTTGCGAAGACAATGGCATGCCGCGTAAAGTACTCGCACCGGGTGCAATGCAGGAGCTGAAGAAGATTAACTGGACCGGTAACATACGTGAATTGAGAAACGTGATTGAACGACTCACCATCCTTTGTGATGATAAAATCACGGGTGACGATGTATTGAACTTCTCGAATGCCGCCAGTCGACGTACGAGTAGCCTTGATGTTGTGGAACAATTTGACCGATTCCAAGACTTCAAAGACTACGCGGAAAAAGTATTTATTGATGCGAAGTTGAAGAAGAACAAATGGAACGTGGCAAAAACAGCTGCAGAAATTGACATTCAACGAAGTCACTTGTACAACAAGATTGATAAATACGGTCTCAAGCGAACTAAGAAGTCGTAAATGATTGGTGCTGATGTAGCACACGCTGCGGCCTTGCTTCGTCGAGGTAATGTGGTTGCAATTCCTACAGAAACAGTCTATGGTTTAGCCGGTAATGCGTTGAACGAAGCTTCGGTCACCCAAATCTTTACGGTTAAGCAACGTCCTTCTTTCGATCCCCTAATCGTACACATACACAATCTTTCGCAACTGAATGACTTGGTTGCAGAATTTCCGGAACAAGCCAAAAAGCTCGCCGATTGTTTTTGGCCGGGTCCATTAACATTAATTCTACCCAAAAAAGAAATCATTCCGGACTTGGTCACCTCCGGTTTGCCATTTGTGGGTATCCGGATGCCCAGACATCCGCTCACACGCGAACTTTTACAAAAGCTCCCTTTTCCACTTGCGGCACCCAGCGCAAATCCGTTTACGTATGTAAGTCCCACAACCGCGCAGCATGTCGAAGACCAACTCGGCGATAAAATTCCTTACATCTTGGATGGTGGAGCATGCGAAGTAGGGCTTGAATCAACCATTGTGTCTTTTGCAGAAAGCAAACCTAAAGTCTTGAGATTTGGGGGAATCTCTAAGGAACGGATTGAAGAAATTATTGGGCCGGTTGACGAACAAATCAGCTCCTCCAATCCTGTTGCTCCCGGTCAGATGGATAAACACTACGCAACGTCCAAGAAACTACAAATTGTCTCCACAGCACGCGAATTGATGGACTGTCACGGTTGCTACACAATTGGCTACGGTGAAGGTGATTTCGAGTATAACCTCTCTCCTACTTCAAATCTCGAGGAAATGGCGCGCAACGTCTTTGCAGCCTTGCGATTAGCTGACGAATCTGACGCGACATTAATCTCTGTTTGCTTAGCACCCGAAATAGGACTTGGCAGAGCAATTAACGACAGACTGCGACGTGCTAGTCGTTGAGTTGGTTCTAACGCAAAAGGTGAAGGCCTGTCTGAAAGGCGGGGGCGGTGATGGGTCGTGTGTCGCAGCTTCTTTCTGACTTCCACCCCGCAGTCTCGCTCACATGTCCACCGGACATTTGACGTTGCTTACTTTTTTGACTAAGAAAAATGTAAGACAAAGTTTAAGAGTTGAGCGGTAGTTGGAAATGGTAAAGTCTCAATTAACATTCAACATTTCCATTTATTTGTAATCATGACAATAGCCCTAATCTTCTTCGCACTATCTTGGTTACTAACTTTAGCCCACACCTTTCTGGTTTTCAAAGCAAGAACCATGATATATGCTCACAATAACGACAAAGAGGTAAACTTTGAGGCCTTCGTTGCGTTGGGACGCGAAAAGCAGGAAATGAAGCATCCAAGATTATTACACTTCATAGAAAAGCACGCAGGATCAATTGTTGGACTTAACACCATTAAACGACAAATACTCCTGGTTAGAAAGCTAATAGTAGCTTTCACAGTTCTCTTCTTCCTCGCACTGGTATTGTACATCGTTCAGCATTTAAACTAGAATGAATAGAGCGTAACGCAAGGATGTTTGTGCCCGAAATATTTACGATTAGTCGTTATCTTGTGAACGGGGAGGGGTGGCTCCGTCCCGCGCCTCATTCCGCAATGATTGAATGACTGAATGATTGAATGATTGTGTGATTGAATGATTGAGTGAGATAATTAAATTAGGTCATATAAGGATGAAGGAATTAACACTCAATGCAGCTATGTATAGTTCCAAGGATTCTTGAAAAGATTGACCGATTTCTTATGGCAGTAAAGCAGCAATTCCGCAAAGAAATTCTGACTCAACGGTTGTTCCGTAAAAATGAAAAGACCGCCACTAACCGACTCGATGGAAAGCTTGTACTTGGCGTTGAGT
>CAJXLR010000293.1 GCA_913056425.1 uncultured Bacteroidota bacterium | reverse complement strand
TGCGTCAATAAACTTCTTCATTACTGCTGCCATCGAACTGATATCTCTATCTTCTGCGAGATAGCCGTTGAATCCGTCTTTGACGGTTTCCGGGAAGTGCCCAACTTTCGTTGCAAGAATTGGCAGTTTGAAATTGTAGCTCAAAGATTCTATCCCACTCGGAGTTGCGGTGAGGTAATACAACACAACACAGTCGCTCACTTGGAAATATTTGTTTACGTCTTCGTTTGGTATGAATTCGTTGAACACAACACACTGATCTTTAATTCCGTGCTTTTGGATTAAACTTAGTGGGTCGTAATTCTGTTCGTCGTCCGACTTAGACAAGAATAGCTTTTTAACTGTGCCAAAAATGGCTTGCTTAAGCTTGGTTTGCCACTTACTGTCGTCCAATGTATTCCAAAACGACTCTCCACAAATGAGTAAGCTTACATCGTCGCGCTTCTTGGCAACTTCAGCAAAGGCGTCAATCGCCTGGTGAAGACCCTTGTATTTTCGAATAAATCCAAAGAACAAAAACACGTTGTCTCGCAGTCCTGTTTCTTGTTTGAACTTCGCGGTGTCGAATGTAGGATCCGGCTGAAACAAATCGTAAATCGGGTGATAGAGCTTAATCACCGGTTGAGTTTTTGCATGCCAGTCTCGCACCCCATCATAATTCAACTTGAACTCTTTCTTCGGATAGAAATCTTGTAGTTCTTGATACGTCTTTAAGCTGTGCACGATGTAACTGTGTGCGTTGCTAATCCCAATAGACAAGAAGTATCGATCTATGGAGCTTTTTTCCTTCTGTAATACAAAGTGCAGGTCAACAATTATTTCGGCTTCGGTGTTTCGTCTGAGCCAATTAATCATCCGCCCTATGGGTAGTCCTTGAATTGCAATAGACCACTGAATTATAACCTTATCAGCCTTGAGCTCCTTTATGTACCGAGCAGTCTTAAACCAGGTAACAGGATTGTTGTAATTTGTTAGATAAGTGACTGTAATATCGGTGCCTTCGAGGAAGTCTGCCTTGCTTGATTTATCTACAAACTCTCTTGGAATAATGGCCGGGTACTGTTGTGTCCATGAGACAATGTGAACCTCCGTATCTTGCTGCTTGTCCAAGGCTTTAGCAAGGGAAGTGTTGTAGTTGGACATGCCCCCTTTAAACTTGGGCCCAGTCCCAAAACATACAATGCGTTTAGTCATTTGTGATTCCGGCTTGAGCACGCTCGAGCGCTTTCTCGTATACTCGGCGCATTCCTTCTTCTGTGCTGATTTTAGCTTCCCAACCTAAGGTTTCTTTCACGAAGTCCATGTTACAGTATCTGCTGTGAACACCCACGGGTTTATCAAGCAGTTGTTTGATTTCTGGTTCATAACCAGCAAACTTGCAGAACAAACCGATGATTTCTCTGAAAGTCGTAAGCTTACCCATACCAATATTGATGGCGGTACCATCGTGAATTTTGTCCATTGCCAGTAGAATGCAATCGAGCACGTCGTCGATATGAACGAAGTCTCTTCCTTGGTATCCGGTTCCCCAAACTTCAAATGGTTCTTCCTTGTACGCTGCGCGAAGTGCGATGGCAGGAATTGGATAGCTGAGGTCTTGGTCCTCACCATAGCCCGAGAACGGGCTTATACATGTGACCTTAACATCGTAGTATTTGGCCGCAATGTGTGCTAAGTATTCGCCTGTAAGTTTACACCAACCATAGGTCATGTCTGGCTGCCCCATATTGTTGAAATCGATATCAGACTCAGAGAGTGCGATGGCGCTTTCCTCTGTTTGTTTGCTTACCGGGTATGCCGCACTGCTGCTCGGGTATAGCACGCGGTCTGGCTTGCTCTCACAAACCCACTGAAAGAATTCCGCATCAATGCTCAAGTCTTGAGCAACCATCATTGGGTCTCCGTCTATTTTCAGTCGGCCACCAACAATTGCCGCGAAGTGGAACACATCATTGAATCGTTCAAAATCATAACCGAACTGCTTGAAGAAGTTTGAATCTTTTTGGAACGCACGAATGATTTCTCGAACGTCGCTTTTGAAGAAAATTACTCTTCTGTCTTCTCCATAAATCTTTGCTCCATTGATTTCGTCAACCAATGGTTCGCTGAACCAGGTTTCAGGCTCTGTACCGATGGATAGGTCATCCACAATTACAATGTTGTCGTTTGTGGTGTTAAACAGTCGCTTAGTCATGTTGCGCCCTACAAAGCCACAACCTCCTGAAATAAAATGTGTTTTAGTCATGCGTACATTTAAGTCGCACAAAAGTAAGGATAAGATGCCTTGTGCGGAAGTGACGATAGTCATTCACACATCAGTCTTTTGAAGCATAAAAAAAGGGCTATCAACGATAGCCCTTTTTGGAAATGTATTATGCAATTCCTACCAACGTGATGTGTCAAACTTGTCGTCACGTCCACCGCGATTGTTATCGCGTCGGTTGTTGTCACGACGGTTGTTGTCGCGGTTGTTGTCGCGATTAAAATCGCGTCGGTTGTTGTTACGGTTGTTTCGGAAATTGTTGTTGCGGTCTGGTTTTGGCTCAGACTTCTTTACAACGATGGTGTTGCCGTCTACTTCAGAATCGTTTAATTCTTCAATTGCGGTCAGACCTTCATCGTCGTTTTCCATCTCTACGAAGCCGTAGCACTTTGAGCGCCCTGTTTCGCGGTCCATGATTACTTTGGCCGATGATACCTCACCGTAGTTCCTAAAAAGTTGGATTAGCCCGTCTTCATCTGTGGTCGGACTTAATCGAGTTACAAAAATGTTCATTAAAAAAATAATTAAGGAAGTGCTTTAGGCTCTGGGTTAGTTGTCTGGAAGGACTACTTGTTCCGAGGCGTGTTGCTCTTCAGTGCAAAGGTACGCCAATGCACGAAGCTTTTTACATTAAGTTTTGATGATTTATAGGCCCAGTTCTTTTTTCTGGTCGGCGCTAATCGGCGCCGGAGCGTCTATCATCACATCACGTCCCATATTGTTTTTAGGGAAGGCTATAACGTCTCGAATGGATTCTGTTCCTGAAAGAATAGCACACAAACGATCGAAACCGAATGCAATACCCCCATGAGGTGGGCAGCCATATTCCAGAGCATTC
>CAJXLR010000292.1 GCA_913056425.1 uncultured Bacteroidota bacterium | reverse complement strand
GTGGCATTTACTCAGAGTACAGGTTTTAAAGAAGAGCAACTGGAGTTTGCTCGTGTTCGCCAAGCGTTTTTAGATCGAGAATCGGAGGTTGTGACAATGTTGAGGTTAAACGACATCAATGAAAATGGTTTCGATCTATACATTCGAGCGTTCAAGCGCGAGGGAGTATTGGAAGTATGGGCAAAGAATCGAGTAGAGGAGGTTTATACTTTGATCAAGACCTATTCGTTTTGCAGCAATGTTGGATTGCCAGGGCCAAAGAGGAGGCAAGGCGACAACCAAATTCCGGAGGGCTTCTACCAACTGAGCAAGTTTAATCCGGAGAGCAATTTTCATTTATCACTCAAGGTAGATTATCCGAATAAATCAGACAGCATGCTGAGTAAATATGACAACCTCGGTGGTCAAATCTTTATTCACGGTGGGTGTATGACCATTGGCTGCATCCCGATTACCGATAGTTACATTGAAGAGTTATACGTCATGTCGGTTTTAGCAAAAGACGGAGGGCAGTTAGAAATCCCCGTTCACATCTTTCCAACACGGTTGAACTATGCGAATTACAAATCACTGCTTAAGACCTACCCGGATAGAGAGCTTCACACATTTTGGACCAATCTAAAGCCGGTTTACCAACACTTTGAAGTGACTGGTAAGCTTTTGAAGATTTCGATAAATCATCAAGGTCGTTACTTGTTTCAACAGTAAATGACATTTGACTTAGACTGTCGCAAACAAAATCGATGTGAGTCGGTTAAATTCGCAGCGTCAAAATAGAACCAAGAGTAATATGAATTTCGAACAGACGGAGAATCAACAAATGATCGCCGAGATGGTGAGAGATTTTGCAGCACGTGAAATCACCCCAAATGTGATGAAGTGGGATGAAGCACAAACCTTCCCGAAGGAGTTGTTCCATAAAATGGGAGAGCTCGGGTTGATGGGAGTTTTGGTTCCACAGGAGTACGGTGGGTCTGGTTTCGGATATTTTGAATACATGACTGCAATTGTTGAGGTGGCTAAGGTGTGTGGCAGTATTGGTTTGTCTGTTGCGGCTCACAACTCATTGTGTACGGGGCATATCTTGGCTTTTGGTAATGAGGAGCAAAAGAAGAAATATCTTCCAAAACTGGCGTCAGGTGAATGGATCGGAGCTTGGGGTTTAACAGAAACCGGGACAGGTAGTGACGCCGGAGGTATGGCTACAACTGCAGTGCGATATGGGGATGAGTGGGTATTGAACGGCTCTAAAAACTTCATTACACATGCAATCAGTGGAGAGGTAGCTGTGGTAATTGTTCGTACCGATGAGAAAGGTGATAGTCACGGGATGACTGCTTTTATCGTCGAAAAAGGTACTCCAGGATTTACGTCTGGCAATAAGGAAAACAAGCTGGGAATGCGGGCATCAGAGACTGCTTGTTTGTTCTTTGACAATTGTAGAATCCCACATGCAAATATGCTGGGTAAAGAAGGTGAAGGTTTTATTCAAGCTATGAAGATTCTCGATGGAGGTCGCATTAGCATTGCGTCACTTTCCGTTGGTATAGCCAAGGGTGCTTACGAAGCCGCTTTGAAGTATTCAAAAGAGCGTGAGCAGTTTGGGAAACCAATTTCACAGTTTCAAGCGATTGGATTCAAACTTGCGGATATGGCAACTCAAATCGAGTGTGCTGAACTACTAACGTTGCAGTCTGCCTACCTTAAAAACGAGGGGAAGCCGGTAACGAGAGAATCAGCGATGGCTAAGTATCATGCGTCAGAGGTGTCAGTTGCCGTGGCTAATGATGCGGTTCAAATCTTTGGTGGGTACGGTTATACAAAAGACTTCCCAGCAGAGAAGTTTTATCGTGATGCCAAGCTTTGTACAATTGGAGAAGGAACAAGTGAAATTCAGAAATTGGTTATTTCACGCCAGATTCTGAAATAAAATTTTGCTGGAACGATTTAATCGCGATATTTGCACCCCTTAAAAAATCAGGAGAGAGATTTATGTTAATTGTTAACGTTAAAGAGAACGAATCAGTTGAGAAGGCACTTAAGAAGTTCAAGAAGAAATTCGAACGTACTGGTGTAATGAAAGAATTGCGTGCGCGAAAGCAGTTCACCAAGCCGTCTGTGAAAAGACGTATGCAGCTGATTAAAGCGAAATACAAGCAGAGCCTGAACAACTATTAGGCCTCGCGTTTTTGCGATTAATTTCTTATCTTGCAGTGACCTATGGTTGCTGTGGTTCCTTATCTCCAGGATTTCCTAGATTACGTCACTTACCAGAAGTCTTATTCTGAGCATACGGTGCAAGCGTACCGACGTGATTTAAATCAATACTTCGGCTATCAATTTGAAATGTATCAATCGGGGTCCCCAAATGATACAACTTCTACATTTATCCGTTCTTGGTTGGTAGAGCTGAGCGAGCAATCTATGAAGCCCAGTTCAATCAACAGAAAGTTAAGTTCGCTGAAGTCGTTTTTCAATTACTTGCGAATGTTGGGCAAGGTTGAACGTAATCCGCTAACCGGAATTCGAAATGTAAAAATGCCAGCCAAGCTACCCTCATATGTTCGTTCGCATGAAAGTGACAGGTTATTTGATCACATTGACGAAATGGATCCGCTCGATGCCGCGGTGATTTCAATGCTCTACCACACCGGTATGCGACGCGCAGAACTCATCGAACTAAAACAAGGACAGGTCGATTTTAATAAGAATCAGATTCGCGTACTTGGAAAAGGGAAGAAGGAGCGCATAGTGCCTATGAGCGCTGAGTTAGAATCGATATTGAATCGATATTTAAACACTACTAATCATGATGAAGGTCATTTCTTCACCTTGAAGAATGGCAAACCGCTATACCCGCATCTTGGATGCGGGTGGATAATGGGGACGTCACGCCCTCAGTCCGGAGGGTGGATCATCCACCCGCATCAAAGATGCAGGTATAGCGATTCGCCATTCGCGAGGATACATTATTTCTATACTGCAGGGTCCAGAAATGGGTTGGAGGGCTGGACTTTGCTGGCGAAAGCAACGAAAATCGTAATAATTCCACGAGTACGTATCCAAAAAATACATTCTATGCGGAAATTTGATATCGAGGCGAG
>CAJXLR010000291.1 GCA_913056425.1 uncultured Bacteroidota bacterium | reverse complement strand
ATTTCGTTATCTCGACCATCACACGGGCAAATATGAAATAGAGAAAGTCAGCCAAATTGAGTTGATCAAACGTCTCGTCCAGCATATCCCAGAGAAACACTTTCGCATGATCCGTTACTTTGGTTTTTTGGCCAATCGTGTGGTCGGTAATCAGTTATCCAAAGTACGTGTGGCTCTAGGTATGGAGAGTCATCCACCGAGTACGCCAGCACTTCGATATGGTCAGATGATGAAATCCTTTTTGAAAGTAGATCCTTTTGAATGCATTCTGTGCGGTGGGCGAATGAGATTTTCGGCTTTCCATATTGGCGTAGGTCGGAAAAACATTACCAATGAGGCTTTAAGCAGACGTGGGAAGGGGCTCGCATAGGGAAGATCTATCCAAAATCTAGAATTTGGACCATTTCAATGAAATATTCCAGCCTAAATACGGGTTGTACAAAAATTTGGAGAAGTCTTTTCGGTAAATTGGCCATCTCAATATTCAAAAACTCCCCATTAGAAACTTTGAAATCGCTAAACATCAAGTTGTTAAACGTGGATGCAAATCAAGTATTACAAATATCATATAGAAATGAAAAAGAACTTCCTGAAATAAAGCAGGAAATAATTCAATTCGTTCGCCAACTTCCAGAGGAAGACTTCTATCTTCTTGAGGCTACTAAAAAGATGCTTTCATAGAGGGAGCGTGTCTTTTCAAGAAAACAAAAAAGGAAAGATTGATTGGCGAAGCCACGATGTGGGTAAGTGTGTAAATCTCTGATTTTCCACTTATCCACATCAGCATCTTATCGTGCACAAGATTTTGGACAACCACAATTTTAATCGGGCGGGTTTGAGACAGTTTATTGCAACGAGTGACGTAGGAAGTTCATTGGATTCCGGAGACGGAAAACTGTTTAACGGCCGTGACGCGTGGGTGTTTCAGCAAGACCGTTTTATACTCGAGGAGTATGACCTGAGTGAGGGTAAAAACACCTTTGGCAACTGGTACTTCGAGGTAAAACCATTAACGATGAGACCTTCTGAGGTTAGCGCTTCAAAAAACGTTGCCTGGATTAAAGGCAATGCAAATCTGTCGGATTACAAACTCCGCAGTTGGCAACCATCTGACCGCATCAAACCGTTGGGCATGACCGGAAGCAAACTTGTGAGCGATGTCCTTACTGATGCGAAAGTTCCGGTTCATCAACGAAAGCAATATCCTGTGTTAGCGAATCACAACGACGTTGTGTGGGTTCCGCAACTGAGTTTCAATCGTGACTATGCGATTGACATAAATCAACCTGAAATCGATGTTTTTGAGATTCGGTTTACTTCAACAAGTGCTTAAACTGCTTACGCACTTTCTGAACTTTCGGAGCCACGACAATTGCGCAATACGATTGATCCGGGTTATTCTCTAAATAGTTTTGATGGTAGTCTTCAGCCGGGTAATACGTTCCAGCTTCTGTGATTTCCGTCACAATTGGATTTGGCCACAAATCGGACGAATCTGTTGCGGCTTTACTCGCCTCTGCAATTTCTTTTTGCTTTGCGCTGTGGTAATAGATAGCAGATCTGTATTGAGTTCCTTTATCCGCACCTTGTCGGTTCAGTGTAGTTGGGTCGTGGGAGTGCCAGAAAATTTCAAGTAAGGTTTCGTAGCTTATCACGGTTGTGTCGAACCAGATTCGCGCAACTTCAGCATGACCGGTCATTCCGGAACAAACCTCTTTGTATGTTGGATTCTTTGTATGACCACCCGTATAACCGGATTCTACTTTCAACACGCCTTTCATTTGCTGAAAAACGGCTTCCACACACCAAAAACATCCGGCGCCGAAGGTTGCCGTATCAACGTTCTCTCCTGTAATCACTTCTTCTGTCATTTCTGTAGTGTTCTCATTGCTCTCTTGTGCGCATCCACTCAATGGAATGAGCGCGGCCACTAGAACAATCGAATATAGATATCTAAGCGGTTTCATTACCTCAACTTCTCGAATTTGATCGAAACAGAATTCACACAATGCCGTGTATTCTTCTCCGTGAAACCTTCACCCAAGAAAACGTGACCTAAATGACCATCGCAATTGGTGCAGGTAATTTCTGTTCTACGACCATCTGCATCCACAGTACGTCTCACCATACCTTCAATCTCATCATCGAAACTTGGCCAGCCACAGTGTGAGTCAAACTTATCTTCACTCCAATACAGAGGAGCATTACAGCGTCTGCACAAGTAGATACCTTCTGCTTTGTGGTTAAAGTATTCACCGGTGAACGCACGCTCTGTACCTTTCTTTACTAAAACGTAGTTTTCAAAATCCGTAAGTTGATTGAAGGGTGAAAGTGCAGAACCGTCTCTCATATCAAACACTCGAGCAAACAACGATATTTTGAAGTCGTCATCTGAAGGCAGTAAACCAGCGGTATCAAACCATGCATCGGCCACTTCATTGTTCTCTTTCAGCACTGTAAGCATCCCTGTTTGATCTCCGACAATTGAATCTAAAATCGATTCAATTCGCTCCGACATTTTCATGTGGATGAGTCCTCTCGCTCCTGACAGATCTTCCGAGTTGAAAACAATGGCTTTCAGTCCATAGTCGGAAAAGCGCGTAAGCTTTGATTCAACAAAACTCGTTACCGAATCTGCATCAGCGTTTCCGGTTGCAAATGCCAAAAGCACCGGCCCTTTATCGATGTTGTCGACTGCGTGTATCAAGTGGTTGAACTCCACTACAGTTTCATCGTTAAGAAAAGAGGTTACCGATATTGTGTCTGTGTTCATCGTATTGTTTTCTGTTTCTAAATACACTTCTGAGTTTGTGGCACCGTCTGTGCCTTGCCCGGCATTACATGCCAATACACTAATAAAGCTGAAGAATAGCAAAATTGTTTTGGGAGCTGTCATGTTTGTAGTACGAATTACCTGTTCATTTAGTTCTCTCAAAGCGCTAAACCTGACAATAAATTAACTAGCTAATCGCTACCTGATTGTGAATGTCATATGCTAAATTTGAGCGCAAGCGTATGAATACAAACGACTTATCGTTAAAATTTGATTCCGTCTTTGAATCGGCAATCGACGGAATAATCTTGATAGACGACAAAGGGATAATTCAAGAG
>CAJXLR010000290.1 GCA_913056425.1 uncultured Bacteroidota bacterium | reverse complement strand
GCGCAACTTAGGGTACGACACACTCGAACAACCGTTTTTCCAACCTTGTGATCACGGAACATCGGGTAGAAGGTGACGAGTTCATGGACGTTAATTGGCTCAAGTTCCAGCTTTGCGGCAGTCCATTCCACAGCTGGTTTAGAAAGCCATCCAAAATGAGTTTGAAGAGAATGAAGAACCATGAGCGATGCGCTACGTTTCTGAGGGTAATGAGTAATTAGTTCGTCAATCTCAGCTTCTAGAGAAGCCGGAACCTCAAATGTCTCTGTTTCAGTAGATGCCATTAAATCTATTACTTAAATTTTTGTGAAAGGTGGGTTAGCGGTCACACTCCCCCATGACAAAATCAAGAGAACCTAAAACCGCCACGACGTCACTTACCATGTGTCCTATAAGGAGTTCTGGTAAGATAGATAGGTTCACAAAGCTTGGGGCGCGGATTTTCATCCGGTAAGGAACACCACCGCCCTTACTGTTGATATAAAAGCCGAGTTCGCCTTTCGGATTTTCTGCGCCGAAATAGACTTCACCAACCGGAGCGTCAACTCCCTGAGTTACATTCATGAACTGGTGAATCAACTCTTCCATAGATGAAAGAACTTTTTCTTTCGGGGGAAGAGTAATTTTTCCGTCTTGAATATTTACTGGACCGTCTGGCAAAGATTGAATGCATTGCTTAATCAGACGGACGCTTTGGCGCATTTCTTCCATCCGAACAAGGTATCTGTCGTAGCAGTCACCCACCGATCCAACGGGTATGTCGAAATCCAAATCATTGTATATGAGGTAGGGCTTGTTTTTTCTCAAGTCATACTCAATGCCACTGCCACGCAAGTTTGGTCCGCTCAAACCGTAGTCAACAGCCATGGATTTACTGATGACGCCCACATCCCTCGAGCGATCGATGAAAATCTTGTTTTTGGTTAACAGTTTGTCAACCTCTTCGATTGCAGTTGAGACCTCGTCTAAAAATTTGGAAAGCTGGCCTACCCACCCATCGGGAAGGTCTCTCGAAACACCGCCAACACGAGTGTATGAAGTTGTGAAGCGAGCACCCGTGAGAGACTCAGCTAGGTTGTATATTTTTTCGCGCTCCGTAAAAGTGTGCAAAAATACCGTCATAGCACCAACATCCATGGCAAATGCGCCGATTCCGAGAAGGTGAGCAGAAATTCTTGCGAGCTCACAGCAGATAACCCTGACGTATTGCCCACGAGCTGGAATTGCTTTTGAGATACCCATCAGTTTCTCCACGGCAATGACATAGGCAACGTTATTTGCTAGGGGCGCCAAATAATCGAGCCTGTCCGTGTATGGGACAAACTGGTTATATGTCATGTTTTCCGCAATTTTCTCATCGCCCCGGTGCAGAAACCCTATGTCGGGCTCGCATTTTGTGATTTCCTCACCATCGAGTTCCAGGATAAGTCTCAGAACACCGTGGGTTGCCGGGTGGGATGGGCCCATGTTCAGGGTCATTTTCTCCCCTTGTAGGTCTTTCAGTTCTCCAACTTTGGCTGAGGAATCTTGATACTCTAACTCTTGAACATCACTCATGGATTCTTTTTTTCGATAATTAAGATCGTATCTTCAGTGTTTATGGCTCCAAGTTTCGACGGTAAGCGGCATAATTACTTATTTTTTATCAAATTGCTTGGCTCTTGGCTCTTTGTGAACAGATGATAGGTCCGTAGGGGCAGTGACAAAAGGCCCGCCTTCAAGAGGTGCTTTGTCAGTGAACGCAACATCAGGCATTTCGCTGGGCTTGCCGGCAAGTGGAAAATCTTTCCTGAGCGGATAGTATGGGTAGCCTTCCCACATGAGGATTCTCTTCATGTTCGGATGACCATCGAAAGAAATTCCCATCATATCAAAGATTTCTCTTTCATGCCAATCAGCTGTTTTCCAAACACCAGACACGGATGGTAGTGAGCCTTGTTCTTCGCCGACAGCAGTTTTGAGCCTCAATCCGGCCCCGGTTGTGAGGCTGTTGAGCTCATATGACAATTCAAATCTTGGATCGTCCCCGTAATGGTCGATGCTGGTGATGTCGACGAGGTAATCGAACGCAAATTTGGTTTTAAGAAATTGGCAAATCTGAGCAATTCGCTCGGGTTCTTTGATTGTTATCGTAGTTTCCTCCCTGAAAATGCGTGGCTCAGAGACGGATTCTCCAAATTCCGCGACGAGAGCTGAAGTAATTTCTTCCATGTGGCTTGTCGTGCTCATTTAGTTAGAAATTCCCGATATGGATTTATCAGCCAACCTTTTTGAGAGTCGAAATAGTAGGCTCTACTGCCACTTTGTTTTGAAGCTTCATGAGGGCATCTAACAATGCTTCAGGCCTCGGTGGACATCCAGAGATGTATACATCCACCGGAATGATGTTATCGACGCCCTGTAATACAGCGTAACTGCGATACATGCCACCAGTGGACGCACAAGCTCCCATCGCAATAACCCATTTGGGCTCGGGCATTTGGTCGTATATTCTCTTCACGGCCAGAGCCATCTTGTATGTCACTGTCCCAGCGACGACCATTAAGTCTGCCTGCCTTGGACTAAACCTCATAACTTCGGATCCAAACCTGGAGATATCGAATCTACTGCAGCTCGCTGCCATTAACTCGATGGCACAACATGCTAATCCCATGGGCATGGGCCACAAAGAATTTTTCCTAAACCAATTGAGCACTGCATCTGCCCGGGTGACGATAACCTCACCCTCGATTTTGGAATTATAGCCTATTTCTCTATTTTCTGACATTTCAATGGATTTTTGCAGTTGTGAGCCCCAGAATTTCATTAAAAATCGAATGACAATCGTCTGAGACACGCAAATTTGTAGGGCAATTTTTTCCCTCAATGACACATTAATGCGGAATGGGCTTTGAGCAAGAACTTTGTGAAATTTTTCACAATCTCCCTAGCGAAGCAAAATCTAACTCGGAAACGGGTCTATGATTGAATGATTGAGTCGGCAGATAATTACAAATAGCATATGTAATAATGTCAGATTGCTAAAGAGATTGTAGTCCGGAAGCAATTCTGGCTTTTTCGAGAACTTTTGAGGCGACTAATTTGGCTTTTTGGGCGCCATCGGATAGAACTTGATTTACATAA
>CAJXLR010000289.1 GCA_913056425.1 uncultured Bacteroidota bacterium | reverse complement strand
GAAAGCATAAATGATGAAAACAGCAGCAAAACACTGGTGCTAAACCAACCAAACTTCAATGAGCACCAAAAAGAAGTGGAAAAACTTGATCAAGAAATTCTGTGGCTAAAGTCTAAGACACGTGACACTCATGGCGCTTTACAAAACACTGGTACTTCCACAAGAACTTTACGCGACCCCGTTGTGGGTCAGAAAGAACCAGCACGCTCTCACTAAAATACAACACACGGCCTTCAAATTGATTCGGTAAACCCCGATGTTGATCCAACCAGTTTTTGAATGACCCGTGGCTGTTTTGAAGGGATTGAATCTGTTGAGCGTTGTGAATCGCCGCATTCACCTTGAGCTTATTTCTGATAATTCCCGCATCATTGAGCAGTCTTTCTCGATCTTGTTCGGAGTAGTTTGCAACCTCCGCGATGTTAAAGTTAGAATACGCATTCCGGAAGTTATCCTTCTTGTTCAGTATCGTGGTCCAAGACAAACCCGCTTGGTTAATTTCCAGAATGAGTCGACCAAACAGCTCATTGTCGGACTCAATAGGAAAACCGTATTCTGTATCGTGATAAATACGGTGAACATTATCCAATGGAAGGTCAGACACGTATTCGCAATATGAGGTGGGTTGAGCCATGGTTTTTACTAACTACTTTCAAGTATACGGAGCGGGTTGTTTATTCGATAATGTAAGCTAAGAAAAACCATCAAAGAAATTACTTGTTCCACCTACATGCAATCTGTAACTGTTTTTTGGTTTCGCCGTGATCTTAGACTTAGCGATAATGTGGGCCTTATAGGGGCACATCGATCCAAGTATCCGGTGTTGCCCATTTTCATTTTTGATAGAAACATCCTTGACGAGCTCGAACCTGACGATGCACGTGTGTCTTTTATTCACGAGCAACTCACCAAAATCAACAACGAACTTGCAAAGGTGGGTTCAGGCGCAACAATGCTTTATGGCGATCCGTTGGAGCAACTAATGGAATTATCTGTTCGATTTGACATCAAACAAATACATACGAACAGAGATTACGAACCGTATGCACAAACCAGAGATAAACAAGTTTCCGATTGGGCCAAGAGTAAGAATATTGAGTTTAAGACTCACAAAGACCAGGTAATTCTAGAAGCCGGGGAAGTTCTTAAGGATGATGGCAACCCGTATACCGTGTTTACTCCGTTCAAACGAAAGTGGTTACAAACTGTTGATGTCCACATGGTTGCACCAGTCTCAGAAAACGACTTGAATTGGCTTAAGCACAAACCTAATATCCTAACAATCAGCGATATTGGATTTGAAAAGTCAAGTATCACTGTAAAAGAATATAAACTTGATCATTTGGCAAAGTATGATGAGAATCGAGACAAGCCTTCCATAAATGGTACAAGCAATCTAAGTCCTCACCTTCGCTTCGGTACAATTGGCATTCGAACCATTGTTTCAAATGTTAAGAACCATGAGGCGTTTCTATCGGAGTTGATTTGGCGTGAGTTCTTCATGCACATTCTGTTTCATTTCCCGCATGTGGTAAACAACAACTTTAGAGCGAAATACGATGGAATCGCATGGCGAAACAATAAGGGGGATTTCGAAAAATGGTGTAACGGTGAAACGGGCTACCCTATGGTTGATGCCGGAATGCGGGAGTTAAACCAGACCGGGTGTATGCACAACAGGGTGCGTATGGTTGTTGCGAGTTTTCTATGTAAGCACTTATTAATTGATTGGCGCTGGGGTGAAGCATACTTTGCAAAGAAGCTGCTCGACTTTGAACTCTCTTCAAACAACGGAAATTGGCAGTGGGCTGCGGGAACCGGATGTGATGCGGCGCCATACTTTCGGGTTTTTAACCCTTCGTCACAGCTTCAAAAATTTGATCCTCAGATGAAGTATGTGCGCAAGTGGGTGCCTGAGGTTCTAGAGCCTGGATATGCCAGACCTATGGTTGATCATGCATTTGCGCGTAAACGTGCGATTGATACATACAAAAAAGGGATAGACCAAAGCTAGCCTACCCCTTCACAGGTTAATTTGAAGCTTTAACGTCTTATCATCACTTTTCCGGAGTATAGGTATTCATTACCTACAACTCGAACCGTATAAACACCATTCGTAAGACCGATTAAATTTAATGTCACCCGCGATGTATTCGCCTCTAGGAGTTTGCTAATCAACAGCTTACAATTGATATCTCGAATTTCAACCTTTCCACTTCCAACAAGGTATTGAGCTTCAACTGTAAGGAGTCCACCTGTTGGGTTAGGATAGTATTTGATACTTCCTTCACCAACGATATTGTCTACGTTACTGTTGTCACCGATAACAACATTTTTACTGATGGTATCGTAACAATCGTACTCATTCATAGCAAGTAACATTACCTTGAATGTGCCCTTGTTCGGATAAACGCGATACGGTTTGTCTGATGTTGATGTATCGTTTTCGTCTTCGTTGAAATACCAAAGATGATTCGTGTATCCAGTAGATGTGTTCTCGAAGAATACTGTATCGCCAGGCATATATGTCTTGTCTTCAAACGTGAAATTCACATTTGGACCGGCGTTACTCACAAGGTGACTCAGAGCAGCATAACTGCTGTTATTTGGCAGTGCAACTCCTGTCATTTTGCAGTACCTTGTGGGGGGATTTTAGTCATATCTCAGCAGGATTCGTTTCAGTTTTCGTGCGCCATTTGCCCACTCTAAAGTCATATATTTGAGACATGCGAATAGTTATAACAATATTCCTGGCTTTTTCTACAGTTTTTTGGGCGTTTGGTCAGCAACCTACATACAAATCAATGATGTACGATAACACGTACAATTTCTATGATGTGGTGGATTCTGCAAATGCGTATTTCAGTATACATGGCACCGGTAAAGGGGGCGGTTACAAACCTTTTCAGCGCTGGGTAAATGAGAATGAATCGAAGTTTTATCCATCCGGCGACCGGTTAAACGCATACTACGATGGTGCTCGAATAGCACATAAGCAATTAAAGCACACAAGAACAACAGCTCTTGGCAAAACAGTTAAAGATGGATGGGAGGAACTTGGTCCGTGGGAGGCGAATAACATTACAAGTCACTATTCCCCGGGAATTGGTCGCGTTGAAACGTTT
>CAJXLR010000288.1 GCA_913056425.1 uncultured Bacteroidota bacterium | reverse complement strand
GACTGTAACTCCAACGGGATTCTCGATAACTGCGATATCGCCGGCGGTGCCGAGGACAACAACTCCAACGGCATCCCCGATGAATGCGAAGAAACACTCTTCATTCGTGGGGATGTGAATGGGGATAGTGGCATCGACATCAGCGATGCCATCACCGTCCTGGGCTACCTCTTCACCGGCGGAAGCATCGATTGTGAAAAAGCCGCCGACAGCAATGATGACGGCGCCGTCAACGTCGCAGACGGTATCCAAATCCTGGGATACCTCTTTAGTGGGACTGGAGATCCTCCAGCACCCTTTCCTGAATGTGGAGGGGATCCCACAACGGATTCGCTTGGTTGTGATGTTTATGGAGGGTGTCTATGAACCGTCTTAACTTGTTCTTTTTAAACTGTGGCGTTCTTCTCTTTGTTTGCAGTGCTCTTGACGCGCAGTCCAGCGAATGGTCCATAGCAGGGTCAACACCAGGTTCGTACCCAACCTGTATGGAAGGTTTTGCAAGGCCACCTTTGGCCTTACCTTTTCAAGGTCGAGATTATGCTGTTTGCAACGATTTTGTAATTGTCGCTGCTTAATCAGAGTCCGCGGATGACGCGTCGAGGTTTGCCACCGGGGCGTGGACACCGATCGAAAATATATTCCCGTCCAACGCTTCTATTGAGTTGGGGAAGTTTTATTTCAATCAGGGTGATGATCTGATTGTTTACATTGAAGACGGTGATAACGCAATTAGTGGCCAATCATTGGTTCGGACGTTTCAGATCGTAAATGACCAGCTATTCTTGATTGACGAAACGCTTCTGGAAGGTGTTTTCGGATCTTTAACATTTGAATCCCAGTCGTTTGTAGTTGGTAATAGGCTTATTACCAGTTGCGACGACGGCCCCGCGATTAAAGAGTTTTTGTGGACCGGTGCTACATGGGATTTAGCAACTGAAGCCGAGTCCACCAATGATTACGAATGGGTAACTCCGGGATTCCTTCATAGGCCTACTGAAACACTTTGCTTTGGATTCAAAAATAGCACAGGCCAGCTAGGAGTTGTTTTCTATAACAAATCTGTAACAGGAGATTGGGAGCAAAGCCAAAATATCGAACTTGTCGAGGATTTTGATAATTGCCCTAAATTTGGGGGCAATTTAAATAGCCCAACAAGGTTTTTGTTGGCGACGGATTCTGGATTCTCATGGGGCGACACGGATCATTCCGATCGCGCTATAAATTTCATTTACAATAACGGATCGTGGTCAATTAGCGCGGAGACAAGCGCGAGAAACTGGGTGGTTTTAAACAATACAATCCCTGTGAGAACATGCGGAGACTATTTCTCTTCTAGAAACGCATGGGGAAGCAGTATTGGCTTTTCCGGTAACAGGTTCGATAGCCATACAGTGTTTACGGCTCATTCTGATAGCCAGCAGCCCGTTCATACTATTCCTGGTACTGTCATCGGCTGGAGTGAAGACCTCGTATTTACCCTTTATGGGTATTTTGGTGATCGTTACATTCTCACCTTTCCTATTGAGTTGAATCCTGCTGAGGATTGTGACGGAGACAGCGTCAATGATGCTTGTGCTTTGGACTGTAATGAGAATTTGATTGCAGATTCATGTGAAATTCAGACTGATCCTGGATTGGACTGCGACAGTAACGGCCTCATTGATGAATGTGAATCTTCCGCTTCTATAAAGCCCATCGCAGAGGCTTACGTTTTTGATACATATGGTGCATCACGATTTTCTGATCAGTGGATCGCTAACGGGACGAAACTGTTTAAACGGGAATACTTTTCTTCAACCGAGTATTTTGACTTCTATGAGATTGATCCGGCTTTCATAAAAATAGGTGCTGCCTGCGATAGTCACGTGGTTGTCGGAGTGAACTCGACTGGCCCACAAACCCCGTTTCAAGTTTTTAATGTGACCGATCAGTCTCCATTAAATGAACCCGTTGAGGTCTCCTTCGGAATGTTTGGCGGCGTGACCAATTTGACGTGGAACTGGAGTGATGCTGAATTTTCGCAAGATAGGCTGCTGATTCCATGCAGGCTTTTTTATGGATCTGTTTCTGAACGAGTTCTTGTTGTGTTTGAGTGGGTTGATGGGGCGTGGCGTAATACCAGCCACATCGACGGGTCGGCAACGCTCAATGAAGTATTCCTCAAAGTTGTGGGAGGCGATGTTCTAGTATGCGCAGACTACTCTGATCCTTATCATTTTGCGATTTTTCGTTGGGATGGAAGTATTTACGTAGAAGAGCATGAGATACTGCTGTCAGCACCAAATTCCTTGTCTTTTGATTTTGTTGGTGAAGACCTTCTTTATACGAGTGGTCAATATGAGGCTTCTGTTTTGCGTTACGAATCTAACTCTTGGTCAGTGGTGTCAAGCTTTTCAACCGGAAATTTAGATAGCAGTTTCCATACCGTTGGTCAGTACTTGTTATTTGAAAAAGCGATTAATCGGTATGAAGTCTACAAGTGGGACGGATTCGCGATTGAAAATCAAGGAAGCTTTGATTTATCGGGTCCTCTTTATGAATACCCTGATTGGAATGCATACAGCTATGCAAGGACTTCAAGCTCGGGAACTGGTTTTTGGATCTCCTCCGAAAGGTCAGTGTTTTCAAGTGGTTACTGTGTAGGAATCGGTGAAGAAATCGCAGTATATTATAGTTTAGGTTATTCACTGGATTGCGATAATAATTTAGAGCTCGACCGCTGCCAGATACAAAGCAATCCAACTTTCGACTGTAATCAAAATGGCCTCCTGGATAGTTGTGAAGTATTTTCTCTGTCAGTTGATTGTGATCAGGACGGCATTCCCGATGAATGCGAGGCCGATTGCGATAACGATGGGATTCCTGATGATTGCTCAGTTCAACAGGGTTTGGCATTAGATTGCAACGACAATAATGTTCCTGATATCTGTGATTACCTGAGCGGTTTCAGCCAAGACTGTAACGAAAACGGCTTTTTGGACGATTGTGAAATTCTGTCTGGTTTCGCCACGGATTGCAACGAAGACGGAATTCTTGACGACTGCCAACTTGACGGTTTTGACTGTAACTCCAACGGGATTCTCGATAACTGCGATATCGCCGGCGGTGCCGAGGACAACAACTCCAACGGCATCCC
>CAJXLR010000287.1 GCA_913056425.1 uncultured Bacteroidota bacterium | reverse complement strand
CTAATTAACCTCGAAGCTTCCAAGTCATGGCTCGTCCACTTGTAAATAAGCTACAGTGTACGTAGCAATCGAATAAAAAAGGAGCTTCAAATTGAAGCTCCTTTCTAGTTTATAAAGGTGAAAGATTATTTCACAACTTGCATTTTCTTGGTCACCTCGCTGTCTGTTGTCTTCAATGTGAAGAAGTATACACCAGATGTTAGGTTAGTACCGTCGATTGTGATTTTGTGGTTACCTGCATTTCTGTAACCCATTTCTTGTACGTCAACTACCTTACCCATAGCATCTGTAACCGTTACAGACAAATCGCTACCTGCACGCAGGTAAATAACTACGTCAGTTGATTCGTTGAATGGGTTTGGCTGGTTTTGGCTCACAACAAATACAGTAGCTTCTTTTGTCACTGGAGCCACATTCAAGTTGTTCTGTCCCAACATACTGTCTTTCAAATCCTCTACAGGAATTGCAGCATACCAGATTGTGTTCTCAACATTTGGGTGCAAGTTCCCTGTTCCACTATTCTGCAAGTTCGTACCTGGGTGAACATCTTCTTGGAAGATGAAGTGTACAAAGTCGTTTGTAACCTTGGTCATACAAGCAAACACACACTCCTTTGAACGCAATTGAGTTGCATTCTGAGTAGTAGCCCAAGTTGCGCCACCATCCTCAGAGTAGGTAATGAGTACATCACGGAAGTTCGCCAAATAGTCGTTAAAAGTTAACTCTATTGGTGCATCCCAAGTGACGTAAATCGTATTGTTCGCATCTACAGACAGTGAAGGGTGAGTGGATATACTCGTTCCTCCATAGCGCGCTGCGTAAGACAATCCGTTTGCCGGGTTACCATCTGCTCCCATGCTATTTGTTGTTTCTGCTGTGATGTCGTAGGTGTCAGCACCAGTAGTAACATCTTTACTGCCATCCATGTTGATCAAACGACCAGCAATTTTCCATGTTGGCTCGTTCTCACTCCAGTGGTAAAGGTGGAAGAAGCTACCAGAACGTGCTAAGTCATCCGTAGTATCGTCGTCACTGTAACTTACACGTCCACTTGCGACGTGAACATTGTTATTGTTGTCGATTAGTACGTCTAGCGCACCGTCGTTACATGTAACCGGGTTATTTGGGTCAATCAATGTTGTTCCCCATTCGAAACGAGGAATAGCAAAAGAATCGATGATGCTTCTTGTCCAGTTGTCGCCACGATCAGTAGACTTCCAAAGTGTTACATCCTTGAAACGACCACCAATTACGATAGCAACGGTATTTCCTTTTACGTCAATTGCATATGTATCCCCACCGCCATCAAGGTAACGTGCAGAGTCATATCCTGGCAACAAACCTGGAGTTGTCCAAGTTAAACCACCGTCGGTAGAACGCGCATATAACGTAGGGTTAGTGATACCTCCAATGATTACATCATCATCATCTGCCTGTGCAGAGAAGTTTACTAGGGTAAACATTGTATCACCAATGTTGGCAGTTCTGTTCCAGATAAGGTTTCCATCAGGGTTGCTAACTACTTTATTCGCATCATCAGACCAGTCGGTCATACCCTTACCTGAATTTCGAACCATCTGAAGTCCACCGTTCGCAGCATCGTGTGCAATGGTGTAAATAGTTCCATCAGACAACTCTCCGATAGAAGGCCATCCTGTTCTCAAAACGGACTCAGTTCGAGCTGTTGGCATAGAGCCCCAATTCGTACCGTCATAGTAGTTCACTGCAGATCCACGATCTGGCCATGTTGTACTTGAAGTACCACTGAAAGTCCATGCTGCTGAAATAGTTCCATCGCTGTGTAGGATTGTTCGTCTACCTACGGATGCGTTGGTTTGAAGATCATAGAATGTGTTACCAACTTTAACAAAGTCGTACACTTCTGAACGGTATTTTCCATGGCTGCTTTTTTCCGGAGATGTCGTTTGAACCGGGTTAGCAAATTGTGGAGATTCCACAGCATCGAACTGACCTTTCTCAACGAGTTGCTGAGCGCTTGGTTTGTGAAGGTCTGATGCTTGTTGCGCAAATGAGAACGACGCCGCCGAAATCACTGCACCTAAAAGTATCACTCTTTTCATACTAAATTGTTTTTACTCTATTACTTGAATGTTAATGAGATTGACAAATCTATACATTACTGAATTAATCTAACTACCAATTCTGTCAAAAGTTCACCATCGGAGGTATGCCCGCTCCCCATTCCTTTGCTGCGCAAATCGAACTCATGTAACGTATCGAATACCTCGTTGATTTTCCCCGGACCATAGTTACGGGCGGCAGTTAGATACTCCCCAACAAAATAAGGACTCAATCCAATGGCACTGGCCACAGCCTTCGGGTCCTTGCTCTGCTGAAAGTGAACCATGTGAACCTTTTTGAAATAGTTGAAAAAATTTACCAACACTAATACGAACGGATTATTCTTAGGATTTTGATTAAAGTAGTTGATGATTCTCAAACTACCCGCCAAGTCGCGCTTACCAATTGTTTTAGTGAGTTCAAAGACATTGTATGCTTTATCAATTGTACCGCCACTGGCAATCTCATCCGGCCCGATTACACCAACTCCTTCTGGAAGATTTGCCTTAGCCTTATCCAACTCGCCCGCAATTTTTTGTAAATCCGAGCCTAAGGCAGAAAGCAGCAATTGAGACGCTTCTGGTTGAATTTTAACCCCCATGTATTCTGCATGCAAACGCATCCAGCTCATCACCGAATTCGACATTGTGCTTCTTTCCAGTACCTTTGGCAGTGTTGAGGTACCAACTAACGCCTAGAGCAAATGAAAGGCCATTCTTTGGAACATCACGGCGACCCTTGCCGTCTGGGAGTAGAAAAGCCTTAATCACAGTTTGTACGTGTGGCGGGAGCTTGGCTATCTCCCTTTTCGTTAAGGCTATAGTCTCACCACTTGGTTTATCATTGATTTGAAACAGCTTGGTCCCTTTGCGGATAGATGTCGTGGCAAACGCCCCAATCCCAGCTCCTTTAATCTTGCTTTGCTCAAGCCTAACGTTGTGCGTAGAAAGATTTCTTATGAGCTCTTCTTTCTCCTTTTCGGGATTGACTGGGTTTCCTTCTCGACCTCTTGTTTTCCTCTTTGGTCCCCTTATTCTTTCCAGAGCGGCAGTCAATT
>CAJXLR010000286.1 GCA_913056425.1 uncultured Bacteroidota bacterium | reverse complement strand
TAAGCAGAAAGGTAAAAAGACGGTTGCGAATCTCGAATGGCGAAATGAAATCGTAGAGAAACGCCTTGAATATGCACTGATAAAAGGAATTACAGAATTTATCGATGAAGATACCGAGGAGGCGCGGCAAAAATTGGTCTCCCCACTCAAAGTGATTGAGGGCCCTCTCATGGACGGTATGAACGTGGTAGGCGACCTTTTTGGCTCAGGGAAAATGTTCCTCCCACAGGTCGTTAAAAGTGCGCGTGTGATGAAGAAATCCGTTGCATACCTGTTGCCCTATCTTGAAGCCGAGAAATCTCAAGGTCAAACCCGAGGTAAGATTTTATTGGCAACCGTAAAAGGGGATGTCCACGACATTGGTAAGAATATAGTTGGTGTCGTTTTGGCGTGTAATAATTACGAGATTATCGACCTAGGAGTTATGGTGCCGGCCAACGTCATTTTAGATACGGCCATTGAGAAAAATGTTGATGCTATTGGGTTGAGTGGTTTGATTACGCCTAGTCTCGATGAAATGGTTGATGTAGCGACTGAAATGGAACGAAGAGGTTTCAAGGTGCCCCTACTAATAGGCGGGGCAACAACATCTAGAGTTCATACGGCTGTTAAAATTGCACCTAATTATTCCAACGGTGTAGTACATGTACTTGATGCTTCGCGGAGTGTTCCCGTAGTAGGGTCTTTACTAGGCAAAGAAGCATCAGAAATTAAAGAGGAGTATCGACAAGAATACGTACAACTTGCAGAAGGACATGCAGCACGTAGCAAGACCAAAAAACTAATTTCTTTTGACGATGCGAATCGCAACAGGTTGGTAGTTGGTGATGTAAACCATACGATAGAAGCGCCCAATAAACTCGGGACATATTCAGAAAATCCGAAACTCGAAGATCTTGTACCCTATATCGATTGGACGCCTTTTTTCAGAGCTTGGGAGCTTGCCGGTAAATACCCCAACATCCTAAAAGACAAAGTTGTAGGGGAACAGGCACAAACACTGTTTGATGAAGCTCAGGTCATGCTGAAAAAGATTATTGACAACAAAATGTTCACGCCCAAGGGTGTCTGGGGGTTGTATCGAGCAAAAGCAAGCGGGAATTCAGTACAGGTGTTTGACGATGCAGGTGATGCTTTGACGAAGCTCGAATTCCTGCGTCAACAACGCAAGCTGTCAGATGGAATACCTAATTTGAGTCTTAGCGACTTTGTATCGCCCACTAAGGACGACTACATGGGCATGTTTGCGGTAACCATACATGGTGCCCAGGACTTGGCGGCAACCTATGAAGCAGATCACGACGATTACCACGCAATAATGGTAAAGGTTTTAGCAGATCGATTCGCTGAAGCTTTTGCAGAGTATTTGCATGAAAGAGTACGAAAGGATTATTGGGGGTATGCCGCATCCGAACAGTGGGATAACGAACAACTTATCCGAGAGAAGTATCGCGGAATCAGGCCCGCACCGGGATATCCAGCTTGTCCGGATCACACTGAGAAGCAAAAAATATGGGACGTCATGCAAGTTGAGGAGCGAATCGATGCGAGCTTGACAAAGAGTTTTGCCATGTCCCCAGCAGCGTCAGTCTCCGGTTACTATTTCGCTCACCCCAACTCAAAATATTTTGCTGTGGGCAAAATCGGAGAAGATCAACTTGAAGATTATGCCACGCAGAAAGGGCAGACGAAGGAGGAGGCGACCAAATGGCTTCGACCGAACTTGTAGCTTTCAAACCACAATTGGTGGAGTATTTTAGGTGTTTTGGAAGGTGTAAATGTCGGCAAACGGTCAAATTCACTAAAAACGGATGCTTCTGCATGTTTGCGATATCAAAGCCATATCTTTGATAGGTTGCCTTGTTATGTAGGTATTGTGCAAGGCATAAATTGAAAGTAAAGATTTTTGTTATGGTAAAGGCGTTCCATAATTCGTTGGCGTGTCTATTGTCTTGTCGTAGGTCACTTAAACATACATTGTTATTATTTGTATTTGGGTTTCTGGGTCTTTCAACGGCTCTTTCACAAAACAGCTCAAATAAAGGAACTGACTTCTGGGTTGGTTTTATGAATCACCGTGATGGTCAGAGTGCAGGTATGTATCTGTACATCACATCAGACTCAAACACCTCAGGAAAAGTTGAAATTCCAGGTGAGAATTGGTCCACAACCTTTAATGTCACCGCAAATCAGATGACACTTGTGCAGGTGCCCACAAATAAGGCATACGTATCATGTTCTGATTGTGTTCAAGATCGCGGGATTCACGTAACCTCTCAAAAGAAAATCGTGGTTTATTCGCATATCTATCATCAGTATGCATCCGATGCAACATTGGTGCTCCCAACACCAACAACAGGTAAAAAATATTATGCGATGAGCTTTGAGCAGAATCGAACAGATGCTCGATCACAGTTCATGATTATCGCAAACCAAGATGATACGAAGGTTCGGATCACTCCATCTATCGACATAAATGGTCAAAGTGGTACGCGTCAAGCCGATAAAAGTTATGAGATTAAACTTGATGCCGGAGAGGTTTATCAAGCTCGAGCTCAAAGTTCAGGAACTACAGAGGATGTGACCGGTTCATTTATTGAAGTTATTGATACCGGGGCGTCCGCAAGTTGTAAAACTGTTTCTGTTTTTTCTGGAAGCAGTGATAACTATATCTTGTGTTCAGGCGCCGGTTGGGGGTTGAACTCACGAGATAATTTGTATCAACAACTCTATCCGGTTAGATCATGGGGGACCGAGTATATAACTGTCCCATTCAAAGGAAGAGATATTGATCATGTCAAAATTCTAGCTTCCGAGGACCAAACCACCGTTATCATTAATAAAGAGACAGGAGCACCTACCGTTAAGACGCTAAACGCAGGTGAAGCATATACCGAGTACGACGTAAATAAAACGCTCTACATCTTAGCCGGAAAACCTGTGAGCGTTGCTCAGTTTCAGGTCTCTCAGAAATGTGGTGGGAAGGGAGATCCCTCCATGACCATATTAAGTCCTATTCAACAAACATTGAAAGATATTACGGTGTACTCTTCCGAATATGAGGATATTGATGATCATTACATCAATATCATCATACCAAACGCCGGGATCAATTCATTCAGATTGGATGGTAGCACAGCTTC
>CAJXLR010000285.1 GCA_913056425.1 uncultured Bacteroidota bacterium | reverse complement strand
GTCGTTTAGCAATTCGATATTGTCTGCTCCCTCTATACTCCACTTAATATCATCCGCATTGCCACCAAGAACCCGCCAGTCGTATTTTAGTGTGCCTTGTTTGGTGTAAAACTGAAGTATGATGTTACCATACAGATCCGGATAAATGACTTCTCGGTAAAGTTTAACGTCGCTTTGCCATTTGTTCGGGTCATTCCCCAAGAAATAATTATGGTGATAATTCACGGGTTTTAACCCGATGACTTCGCCGGTGGTGTCTGCGTTGTTGAATCGAATTTTAACGGAGTGACCTCGTTGGATAATAACCGGTCTGGGGCCCATGGTATGGTGTGCATGCAGTTCATCCATCACCACTTTTTTGTCTTCCTGGTTCTCGAGATAGTATGTAATCCCACCACGTTCCAGGAACATGAAGCCATTTGGAAGACGGCAACGAAATAAAACGTTCTCGTGAAATTGGCCTTTGTTTTCCTCAAACAGATAGTACGGAGTGCTTTGATGATTATCGTGCGCAGTTGCCGACAAGCCGAGCACTACAGTCAAACCAAACGTGAGAAAAAACCGCTTTAAGAGCATTACAGACAAAGTTAAGACACCGAAGACTTATGTTTTGTTGTCTACCCGCAATAAATGCTGACAATTTCAGGAGAGTGTGAAGTTATATGTTTTGTCGGTAGATTGGCTATTGGCTATTGGCTATTGGCTATTGGCTATTGGCTAATCACTGAATCATGGTTTCGTCGAATCATTATTCCATCGAATCATTATTCCATTGCCTTTCCCCGCCATCGCTATATTCGCAGAAATTTTCAAACATGGCGTTGAACGAGCAGCAAAAACAACGACGAGAGACTCTCGAAAAGCTACGATCTATGGGAATTGACCCATATCCGGCTGAGGAATATCCGATATCAGGAAGTTCTAACGAGCTAAAGAAGCAGTTTGAAGCTGATAAGGAAGCAAAAATTGAGGTGTCTTTTGCAGGCCGAATCATGGTGCGTCGCATCATGGGGAAGGCAAGTTTTGTGAGCCTTCAAGATGAGTCGGGTCGGATACAGGCTTACTTCAACCGAGACGAGATTTGTCCGGGAGAGGATAAATCCATGTACAACGAGGTGTTTAAGCGATATCTAGACATTGGTGATATCATTGGTGTGAAGGGCCATATGTTTGCGACGCAAACTGGAGAGATTTCCATTCACGTTACGTCTTTTGATATTTTGTGTAAATCACTTAACCCGCTTCCGATGCCTAAGGAAGTTGATGGGAAAGTGTATGATGCATTTACGGATCCTGAAGCTCGGTACCGAATGCGCTATGTCGATCTTATTGTGAATCCATCGGTTCGAGACACGTTTGTGAAGCGAACCAAAATCATAAACACGATGCGTCGTTTTATGGAAGACCAAAACTGGTTGGAAGTAGAGACGCCAATCCTTCAATCAATTCCGGGTGGTGCTGCCGCACGGCCGTTCATCACCCACCATAACGCACTCGACATCCCACTTTATTTAAGAATCGCAAACGAGCTGTACTTGAAGCGATTGATTGTGGGTGGATTTGAAGGAGTTTTTGAGTTTGCGCGTGACTTCAGAAACGAAGGTATGGACCGAACGCACAATCCAGAGTTTACAGTGATGGAGCTTTACGTAGCCTACAAAGACTACCACTGGATGATGGATACGACGGAGACCATGTTGCGGACCATCTGTAACGCGGTTTTAGGTTCGCACAAGGTTGTAGTTGGAGAAAACGAAATTGACTTTGGTAAGCCGTTTAGACGTCTGCCAATCTTTGATGCAATCAAGGAATACACAGGGCATGATCTCAACGGGAAATCAGAGGATGAGGTAAGAGCAATTGCCAAAGAATTGAATGTCGAAGTTGACGACTCAATGGGGCTTGGGAAGTTGATTGATGAGATTTTTGGCGAGAAATGTGAGCCAAACTTGGTGCAACCAACATTCATCATGGACTACCCGGTTGAAATGAGTCCGCTCACGAAAAAACATCGGGAAAACCCAAACCTGACTGAACGATTTGAGCTAATCATCAATACAAAAGAGATTGCCAATTGCTACAGTGAGTTAAATGATCCAATCGACCAACGAGAGCGATTTGAAGAGCAAGCGAAGTTGTTGGAACGCGGCGACGACGAGGCAATGTTCATTGATCAAGACTTCCTAAGAGCGCTTGAATATGGTATGCCTCCAACTTCAGGGATTGGAATTGGGATAGATCGATTGGTAATGTTGCTTACAAATAATGACAGCATTCAAGAAGTACTTTTCTTCCCTCAAATGCGACCTGAAAAAGTGGAACAGCCGGACTCAAACGACAAGTTTGAAGCGATTGGTGTTCCAACAGAATGGATAGAGCATCTCAAAGAAAGTGGTTTTATAACCGTGGCGAGATTGCAAGCTGAAGAGAGTGCAGGCAAGCTATCTCAACAGCTCAATGGCTATCGTAAGAAGAACAAACTCGATATTCCGGCACTTAGCCCACAACTGGTGGAATCTTGGTTGGCCAGCTAGTTGGATTTTACCGCTTCATGAGCACACTGGCCGCTACAATATAGCTTGTCGTAGCTTTTGAGTATTGAGTCTGTGCTGATTCCTTTTTGACGAGCAGCTTCTGAAACCACTAATACTTCTACCGGAGACTCGGGAGAATCTTGATACAACACGATTGCATTTTCAGGTTGTTGGATAGGCCGACTGTCCTGTGCGCACTTTAAGTCAGATCCTCCACATGCGGTTAGCGTGATTGCTATTATGGATAAGAGTTGATACTTCATACGTCACAAGTATAATGCGATTGAAATGAAAAAAGGCCGGCAATGCCGACCCTTCTTCTAATAGTAATTATCTCGATTTTTATTCTTCGACCTTCATGAGAAGGAATTTGTAGTACTTCATCGATGCATTGGAGCTGTCACCTTGTTTGTGTGCTCGTCGGGCTTTGTGGTGCTTTGGATGCTTGGCATCATGTTTTTCTTTGATTGCCTTTGTATCTGCTTCCCAAGTTTCGCGCAAGGGCTCCAGGTCTTTTTCAATTGCTTCAAGCTCTGCTTTATGGGCTTTTACCACTGGCCCCAACTCAGCTTCGAATTTTGCTTTCAAAGCCTTTCTTTCTTCCGGATTCGTCTTGTGCCGGTGGCCTTCAGAC
>CAJXLR010000284.1 GCA_913056425.1 uncultured Bacteroidota bacterium | reverse complement strand
GAAATAAACTTCATATTGATATAGCTTTGCAAGCCACAACGAACAGTGCAGCAACAAGTATCTCTCAAGCCATATAATACCTTCGGAATCGACGCGAACTGCAGTCGATTTGTTCGAGTTGAAGAGGTTTCCCAAGTATTTGACTTAATCGGTCAAGGAGTTTTCCAAAACGATTTCCTGATTTTAGGAGGCGGCAGTAATATGCTACTCTTGGATGACTACACCGGAACCGTAGTAAAAAACAATATTCTGGGTTTCGAAATTGTAAGCGAATCAGACACCGATGTTGTTCTTGAAATTGGTGCCGGCATGAACTGGCACGAAACCGTAATAAGGTGTGTAAATCAGGGCTGGTGGGGTATAGAAAATTTAAGCTTAATCCCGGGTAACTGCGGAGCAGCACCAATGCAGAATATTGGTGCGTACGGCGTTGAAATAAAAGACTGCTTGGTTGATGTTCGTTTTGTACATCTGAGCTCCGGAAGTCTTGAAGTATTAAAAAACGAAGATTGTCATTTCGGCTACCGAGAAAGCATTTTTAAGAAAGAGTTAAAAAACAAAGTCTTAATCACATCGATACGAATTCGTTTAAGTAAAAAACCGAATCGATATTTAGAATACGGGGCGATTAAAGATCAGCTTGAAGTGATGAGTGCCTCTAATCCCCCTACCATCAAAGAAATAAGTGACGCGGTAATAGCCATAAGACAGAGTAAACTGCCGGATCCGAACGAACTAGGCAACTCAGGAAGTTTTTTCAAGAACCCCGTCATCCCGAACGAACAAGCAACGAAACTTAAGCAGCGATTCCCGGAGTTGCGGTCTTACCCTGCAGGAGAGGGAAAAACGAAATTGGCTGCAGGTTGGTTAATTGAACAAGCAGGTTGGAAAGGCAAACGTATAGGTAACACGGGATGTCATAAGAATCAAGCCTTAGTGCTTGTGAACTATGGAGGCGCTACCGGAAAAGAGATTTGGGATCACGCGAATAGAGTGATTGAGTCTGTAAATGAAATATTTGGTATAAAACTCGAACCAGAGGTTAATATAATTAGTAATGAAGCTTAATAAGTCGGGTATAATTTACGAAGACAATCATCTCATTGCTGTATCGAAACCTGCTGGAATGCTCGTACAAGGTGATAAGACTGGTGATGTTTGCCTAGCTGATCTAGTTAAACAATATATCAAAGTAAAGTACAAAAAGCCGGGAGATGTTTATCTGGGTGTAATTCATCGAGTGGATAGACCGGTAAGTGGATTGGTTCTTTTTGCGCGCACTTCGAAGGCTTTAAGTAGGATGAATAAGCTGTTTCAAGAAAGAGATATTGAGAAGTCCTACTTGACTTTGGTACACAAAAAGCCATCAATCTTATCTCAAGAACTCACACATTACCTGGTAAAGAATAGTGAAAAAAACATTACCAAGGCATACGACAAGCCCGGTAAAAACGGCAAAAAGAGTGTCTTGACCTACAATTATATTGCAACAGGGAATCATAGACATTTGCTGCAAGTTGACCTTCACACCGGTCGTTCTCATCAAATACGTGCACAGTTGGGCCGCATTGGTTATCCCATATCAGGGGACGTAAAGTACGGTAACAAAAAAGGCAAGGGAAACTACATCTATCTTCACAGCTGGAAGATGCGCTTTCTTCATCCTGTTAAGAAAGAAGAAGTAATTTTGCGCTGTCCACTTCCAGACGAAATGAACTGGAATTTTTTCAAAGAATACGCATAACAAATCAATTAAAAATGAACGGATTTTTTAATGTACCTAAACCGAAGAACGAACCGGTTAAATCATATGCTCCAGGTAGTTCTGAGGCAACATCATTACAAGCAAAACTCGCAGAAATGCGTGCAGAGCAGCGAGATATCCCGATGTACATCGGAGCAGATGAGGTGAGAACTGGTGATACAAAAACCATGCACCCGCCGCATGATCATCAGCATGTACTTGGCACCTATCACAAAGGAAGTGTTGAACATGTACGTCAAGCCATCGAAGCTGCGGCTGCAGCAAAGGCTGAGTGGGCTTCTTTAAGCTGGGAGAACAGGGCTTCCATTTTCTTAAAGGCTGCCGATTTAGTTGCAGGGCCATACCGCGACGAGATTAACGCTGCAACGATGCTTTGTCAAAGTAAAAACTGCTATCAAGCAGAGATTGACGCCGCTTGTGAGTTTATCGACTTCCTTCGCTTTAACGTTCAATACATGACCGAAATTTATTCCGAACAACCTCCTGAGAACTCTCCGGGCGTGTGGAATAGATTGGAATACAGGCCATTAGAAGGATTTGTGTTCGCCATAACGCCTTTCAACTTTACTGCGATTGCCGGGAACTTGCCGGGAACTCCGGCTCTTATGGGAAATACAGTAGTCTGGAAACCGGCTGAGTCCCAGATTTATTCGGCTCATGTAGTAATGAAGATTTTTAGAGAAGCAGGCTTACCAGACGGTGTAATCAACTTAGTTTACACTCCAGGCCCAGACGCCGGTGACGTAGTATTTAAACATCCTGATTTTGCTGGCTTACACTTTACTGGATCAACCGGTGTATTCCGTCACTTGTGGAATGAAATTGGATCAAACATCGCGAACTACAAAACATATCCTAGAATTGTTGGAGAAACGGGAGGTAAAGATTTTGTGATGGTACACAAATCTTCTGATGCCGACGAAGTTGCTACAGCTTTGGCTCGTGGTGCATTTGAATTCCAGGGACAAAAGTGTTCAGCGGCTTCACGCGCTTACATTCCAAGTAATTTGTGGGACGATGTACGGGAAAAATTAGTTGCCATGGTTTCTGATATGAAGATGGGACCAACTGAGGACTTCGGCAATTTCGTGAATGCTGTTATCGATGAGAAAGCATTTGATAAAATTTCAGCTTACATCGACCACGCAAAAGCGGATGGTATGGAAATACTTACCGGAGGTAATCACGATAAGTCGAATGGCTACTTTATCGAACCAACCGTTATCCTGAGCAAGACACCTGATTATGTGACGATGTGCGAAGAGATATTCGGACCGGTACTTACGATCTACGTTTATAATGCAGACGATTTTGAGAATACCCTAGAATTGGTAGATCAAACCAGCGAATACGCTCTAACGGGAAGTATCTTCTCTAGAGACCGCTATGCAGTAGAATTGGCAACAAAGAA
>CAJXLR010000283.1 GCA_913056425.1 uncultured Bacteroidota bacterium | reverse complement strand
ACTGCTGGCGGCTGTGGCACAGTTGCGTGATTACATGGGATGGGAAAATTGCGCCGTGCTGTTTTGACAAAGACGCCAAACACCAGTTTGGTGACCTACGTAATGAATCTTTCAAATTGATCTGGCGAAACTCGGAGTATGAATCGTTTCGCAAACTCGTTTTGAAATCCCGCAAGAACATCGACATATGCCAGAACTGCACAGAGGGGACAAAGGTCTGGGCATGATGTAACTTACAGATTGTCAAAAAATTAAAATTAGATTCAAAATTTTTTTTATTTCTGCGTTATCGCTTAATATTGTTGGGTGAGATTTGTATGACATTTCTATGTCCTGTCTCTTGTAAAACTTAAGTAATAGAAAACGTAAAAAAGCAATGAATAGAAAAGTACTTGTTTCTTGTGCTGTTTGTATCTTGACTTTCATGGGAGTTAGCGACACTGCAGCTCAGAACTACCTCCATAAGTTTGGAATTGAGGTGAATGGTGGACTGAGAGAATATGGAGGTGATCGCGGTACGCGATATTTCCTTGCAGAGAAACCAACCTATCAGGCCATTGGGGGATCGTTTGGATACTATATCAACCCATCATTCGATGCGACCGTAACGGGTTCACACGGAATGCTTGGACATCGAGACGATAGCTACCCACGCAAACTTGGATTTACGGCTACAGTAAGTGATTTAACACTTGGCCTACGATTCAAATTCAACAACGGGAAACTCATGCCGGAAGACAGCCGTCTAAAGCCTTTCTTGGTTGCAGGATGGGGAGGAATGCAATCTGTGTCTCGAATCATCCACAATGTACCTGGTTACAGCGATGGATTCGTAAACAACCGTTCATGGACAGCTGCTCACTGGAATGCCGGTGGTGGTATTCGATTGGGAATCACTGATTTCATGGATTTAGCGTTAACCATGACATACAACTATACGTATGACGACAACTACGACGGCTTGCCATTCTCATTGAGTAAGGTTCGTTTGAACGCTATGCATGATGCATTCTTGTATCACTCAGCTGGTTTGGTGTTCCACTTTGGTGAGAACGATGGAGCTTACCAATTCCGTCATGAGGATGAAGTACCTGAAGAACTTGTAAAGAAAGTAAACTTAGCGGCGAAGAACATCCAATTCGAAACGGCTAGCTCAACTATCAAACAAGAAAGCTTTGGTGACCTAGATTCTATCGTAGAAATCTTGTTAGACAACCCAACATTAAACGCGTACATCGAAGGTCATACTGACAATGTGGGTGCTGACGATGACAACTTGAGTTTGAGCCAAAAACGCTCAGATGCTGTTAAAGCATATCTTGTTGGAAAAGGTGTTGACGAGTCTCGTCTGACCGCTAAAGGTTACGGTGAAACTCAACCAATTTCTGACAATAGCACTCCAGAGGGACGCGCACTTAACCGTCGAGTTGAAGTGAAGCTGTATTACAGAAAGTAAATAACTGAAACTAAAAATATAAAAGAGCCATCGACACCGATGGCTTTTTTTTTATCGCTTAAATTTTAACAAACCTTCAAGTAGCGCAATCTCATCTCGATACCGAGCAGCTTCGATAAAGTCCAAATCTTTAGCAGCTTTTTTCATCTGCTGTTTGTGTTTGGCAATGGCCGATTCGAGTTCATCTTTACTCATGTATTGATAAACGGGATCTGCAGCCACGTTCATTGCCTCTTGTTGATTGTAAGGCTTCGCTTCTTTATTTGCTTTCCAGTCTGCAACCGAAGTCTGTTCCATAATCGCCTCCTTACTTTTCTTGATTGTAGTTGGAACGATACCATGCTTCTCGTTGTGCTTTATTTGAATCTCACGTCTTCTGTTGTTTTCCGTAATCGTCTTGTTCATCGAGTCGGTGAGTTTGTCTGCATACATAATCACTCTGCCATCAGCGTTTCGTGCCGCTCGACCAATGGTTTGGGTTAACGACCTGTGGGATCTCAAGAATCCTTCTTTATCCGCATCTAGGATAGCTACTAAAGTGACTTCCGGCAGATCAAGTCCTTCACGGAGCAAGTTTACACCCACAAGCACATCATATACACCCATTCGTAAATCACGAAGAATCTCTACTCGATCCAATGTTTTAACCTCAGAATGGATATAAGTTGATTTTATATTTAATCGTTGAAGATATTTATCCAACTCCTCTGACATACGCTTCGTTAACGTAGTTACCAAAACCCGGCCTCCTTTCTTCACTTCATTATCAATCTCTTCAAGCAAATCATCCACTTGATTAATGCACGGCCTAACTTCAATCACAGGGTCGAGTAATCCCGTAGGTCGTATAACCTGCTCCACGATTACTCCTTCAGACTCCATGATTTCGTAATCTGCCGGAGTTGCACTAACATAAACTACTTGATCAACCAGAGTTTGAAACTCGTCAAACTTCAACGGTCGGTTATCTAATGCGGCCGGTAATCTAAATCCATAGTCCACCAGGTTTATCTTTCTACTGCGGTCTCCGCCATACATGGCGCGCACCTGCGGCAAGGTCACATGACTCTCATCAATAAACATTAGAAAATCATCGGGGAAATAGTCTATCAAGCAAAACGGACGAGTACCCGGTTTACGATTATCCATGTATCGACTGTAATTCTCAATACCGCTACAGTAGCCCAATTCACGAATCATCTCCAAATCGTATGTTGTTCGCTCTTCAATACGTTTGGCCTCCAATGGTTTCTCGTTCGACTTGAAGAAGTCGACCTGTTTTACCATGTCGTCTTGAATCTCTCGAATGGCATGATTTAATCTTTCCCGAGGAGTTACCCATAGGTTTGCAGGGAATATAGCGGCCGTATCTAGCTCCTCGATGGTTTTGCCGGAAAGTGGGTCGATGAGACTCAGTTCTTCAATCTCATTTCCAAAAAATGTTATCCGCAAGGCCTGGTCGTCGTACGCCAAGAATACATCAACATTATCTCCCTTTACCCTAAAATTACCTCGTTTAAAATCAGCCGTTGTTCTGCTGTATAAACTCTCCACCAAAGAGTAAAGGAGGGTGTTTCGACTCATTTTTTGACCAACACTCAACCGAATAATGCTGGTCTCAAAGTCGCCGGGATTACCTGCACCATAGATACAACTCACGGATGCAACTACTATTACATCCCGCCTGCCACTGAGTAATGACGACGTTGCGCTCAATCTAAG
>CAJXLR010000282.1 GCA_913056425.1 uncultured Bacteroidota bacterium | reverse complement strand
ATTTTGTGAACTATTTTAACATTCTTTTAGTTATCTTATTGTCTGTTTTACTCACGAAAATCAAAATCCCAACTCCGGTGTGGGTGATACTAGCTATCTTAGCAGGTATCATTTTCTAGGTTAAAACGTATACCTATAAAAGACTATGAAAAAATACATCGTTACACTCCTTGCAATCGTGTTTGCCGGCCAAGCAATTCAGGCTCAAGAACAGGATACATCTGCCAACGAAAAACTGGTTCAGTTTTCGGGTGTAGTGATGACCAGTGATAGTCTTATTGGTATTCCGTATGTAAGTGTTGTAATCCGGCGAACCAAGATGGGAACCTACAGTAACTTCGATGGATACTTCACTTTTGTAGCGGAGAAAGGAGACACCATAGACTTCTCGTGTATCGGCTTTCGCAAGTCCTATTACGTAATTCCAGATACGCTTCATTCACAGAAGTATTCCATGATTAAGCTAATGACCGAGGATACTGTGTTCTTAGATTACACGGAAATTAATGCATTGCCAAAGCGGGATATGTTCGACTACTATTTTGTAAATGCTGATATCCCGGACGATGATATGGAGCGCGCTCGCAAGAACTTGGAACGCGAACGGCTAAAAGAAGAAAGCGAAGAGCTCAGACCTGATGGTGCTGAAGCAGGAAAATATCATCTGGCGCAACAAGCTAGAGCGTATTACTCTGCTGGTCAGCTCGCACCAAATAACTTACTCAACCCGCTTGCATGGGCTCAGTTTTTCGAAGCCTGGAAGCGTGGAGACTTCAAACGAGAAAAGAAAATTACCGGAGACGAGTAAGCTTAATTAATATTAAGCTGCTGTTTTACCCACGACTTTCCCCATTCTGTTTTTTCTTCTTCACTCCAAAGTTCCGGGTAGAAGATTCGTTTTTGAAAACGCGGTGGTAAATACTTCTGCCAATTCGTTCCTCCTGTAGCCTCAATGTCTTGAGGATTGCGGTGTAAATACTTTACTGCTGTCTTGTAATGCGCAAGCGGCCAGTTAACATTCACATTTAAATCGAGGTTTCGAAGCTGACCAATCAACTCTTGGTTTGCCTGTTCCTCTTTCGTGAAGTGTTTATACCGTGCCCATACGTTGCTGTCTTTATAATCGACAGCCATTTGCAGTAAACGCTCGTTGTATTTCTTCTCAAATTGCATGAGCGTTAGCGTTTTCTCTCCGGTTGAAAGTACCGTAGCTCCAGCTTGCCAGTAAATGTACTTGTACATTTCTTCAATGTCCGACTTGTGGTTAAATTGGTCTCTATAGTCCTTACCTACTAGATTTATGAAATCAGTGGATGCGATTTCTACCATTCTGTACTGGGCAGACTGAAAGCCGGAAGCCGGGAGTAGCGCCATGCGAAATTCCAAGAACTGTTGTTGTTCCATCCCTTCACTCATCACCGTAAACGAGTCGGTTAGAATGATGAAGTAGCGATTGATTCGCGTGAGCTTTTCAATGAGGTATTCCGGTGTTATGTCTTCTTGATTTGAGATTTGCTCTAACTCATGCAGAATCATTTTGAAGTACAACTCCGTAACCTGGTGATACATAATAAATATGTGCTCATCCGGTATGGGTGTTTTTGGTTTTTGCAGCGTGAGCAAGGTGTCTAAATGGATGTAGTCCCAATACGGCACATAGTCTTCATACAGCCGCCCTTCAAGGTAGCTAGCTAAGTCTTGTCCCATTCTTTTGTACTTCTCCTCAAGCTTGAGAACAAGTTCTTCTATATTCTTGTCTAAACTGCTCATATAAATGGCGTTTCAAATTCTTTGAAACTTTTGTAATGCTTGTCTTTGTCAGATAGTTGAACGTCATCAAGTTCCCATTCGATGTCCAAACTTGGGTCGTTGTACATTAACCCACCTTCTGATTCCGGATGGTAAACATCGGTGCATTTGTAACTGAATATGGTATGGTCTTCCAATGTGCAGAATCCATGGGCGAAACCAGGTGGAATCCAAAGAAAGGTCTTGTTCTCTGCCGACAAGATGATGCTCAGGTGCTGTCCGTAAGTCTTGCTGTTTTTGCGGATATCAACCACGGTATCTTGCACCGATCCGGTAATAACTCGTACCAGCTTGCCTTGATCGTGTGGTGGTTTCTGGAAGTGCAGTCCACGAAGAACTCCACGGTTTGATAAGGATTGATTGTCCTGAACAAAGTCGAGATTTAAACCGGCAGCTTCGAACAGCGGTTTGCTGTAACTTTCAAAAAAATAGCCCCTGTGGTCACCGAAAACTCTTGGTTCAATAACCGTTAGGCCTTCTATATATGTATTCTTGAATTCCAATGCAATGTGGTAGACGCAAATTTGTAAAACTTTCTTGGATAATGTTGATAATAATGGAGGATTTTCGGCACTTTCAAGGAGTGCAGAATTAATTTTGACTGATGCATCAAGACCAGAATCTAGATTATCTCAAAGGACTGAATGAGCCTCAGAGACAGGCTGTTCTGCAAACTGATGGGCCAGTAATGATCGTAGCCGGCGCAGGGTCTGGTAAAACACGTGTGCTTACCTATCGTATCGCACACATGATTGCCTCGGGGATAGATCCATTCAATATTCTGGCGTTGACCTTTACCAATAAGGCAGCCAAAGAGATGCGTAAACGAATCGAGTCTGTGGTTGGGGCTGAAGCGCGAAACATTTGGATGGGTACTTTTCATTCCATCTTTGCCAAAATCCTTCGTTTTGAAGCAGACAAGATTGGCTATCCTTCAAACTTTACGATTTACGATACGGATGATTCCAAGAGTCTCATTAAATCCATCGTGAAGGAACTCAAACTGGATGACAAGGTATATAAGCCCAACGTCATCCTGAATCGAATCAGTGCAGCCAAGAATAGTTTGATCACATACAAGATGTATCAGAATCAAGACGAGCTTAAGAGCTACGATTCGGTTAGTGGTCGACCGGAGATTGCCAAGATATATAGCATTTATGCAAAACGCTGTTTCCAGGCTGGTGCAATGGATTTTGATGATTTGTTGCTCAAGACTTTCGAGCTATTCACAAAACATGTGGATGCATTGAATAAATATCAGCATAAGTTCAAATATGTCATGGTAGATGAGTATCAGGATACCAACCACTGCCAGTACATGATTATTAAGAAACTCGCTGCGGTGCACGAGAATATATGCGTGGTGGGCG
>CAJXLR010000281.1 GCA_913056425.1 uncultured Bacteroidota bacterium | reverse complement strand
GCAACCAACAAGACGATTAACAGAATGAGCATATTGGTTAACCCAGGAATGTCTCCTACAGCAATGTATTCATCAAGAGAGAGTCGGATTAAAATGGGTTGTAACGGCATCAAGACCGCCAATGAAACCGTAGTAAATACGGCGGTTAAACCATACTTCTTATAGGGTTTAGCCAATTTAACAATTCGCCAAAGCAGCCCTAAATCAAGGGCATTTCCTGTTTTATCTTTTTGGCTACTCATTGGCTATCAATCTCCTTCCAGTTTTCTTGATTGTAAACTACGTTCTCAAGAAAGAGACCTCGCGCCGGAACACTGTATCCGGCTTCTTCTCTGTTTTGAGATTGTATTACTTCATCAAACCCGCTGAGCGTTAATTTGTTTTCACCGACTTCAATCATGGTTCCTACAATAGCACGTACCATATTCCTCAAAAAACGGTCGGCCGTAATATCGAATCGAATTAGATTATCGTGTTGTGTCCACAGAGCGTGTCGAATCTCACAGCGATTGGTTTTGTTTTGAGATTTCGATTTACAAAACGCACCGAAATCGACGTGTTTCTTCAGAATTGCGCACGCGTCATTCATTTTATTCAAATCCAATTTCCGATATACCGTAAACTGATGGAAGCGGCTAAATGCGTCTTTTTCGGTACTGATGTAATAGGAATAGGACCTTTCTGTCGCATCGAAGCGCGCATGAAACTTTGGATGCACTTTATACAGTTTGTGGATCGATATATCCGCAGGTAACATGTTGTTGAGCCTGAAGACTAAATTATTACCCGGTATAGCTTCAGCGTCAAAGTGCGCGATAAAGTGTCGTGCATGGACGCCGGTGTCGGTCCTTCCGCAGCCCATCATAGAAATATCTTCTTGGAAGATTCGACTGAATTGCTCTTCTAGCACCTGTTGAACCGAACTGGCATTGGGTTGTCTCTGCCAGCCGTGATATGCCGTGCCGTCGTAACTCAGCTCGATAGCAATTCTCGGCATTTTAGATTCTTACAGTTTCTCAAAAATTACTGCCTTCCCTTGACCAACTCCAACGCACATGGTTGCTAATCCGTATCGTACATCACGTTTTTGCATCTCGTGCAATAGGGTTGTTGCAATCCGTGCACCGCTTGCGCCTAATGGGTGACCAATGGCAATAGAACCGCCGTTCACATTCACCTTTGCGGGATCCAAATCAAGCTCACGCATGCACGCGATTGATTGAGATGCAAATGCCTCGTTTAATTCAATTAAGTCGATTTGATCGATGGTTAAACCAGCACGCTCAAGTGCTTTGTTCGTTGCACTCACCGGACCAATACCCATGATATCCGGATGCACACCGGACGCAGCTGACGAAACCACTCGTGCGATGGGTTTCAGGTTCATATCCTTCACCGCCTTTTCCGAGGCCATCAAAAGCATAGCTGCTCCGTCGTTAATACCGGACGAATTGCCGGCGGTAACTGTTCCTCCGTCTCGGAAAGCCGGTCTCAACGAAGCCAGTTTCTCCAAAGAGCTGAGACGTGGATGTTCATCTTTATCAAAAACCAATGGGTCCATTTTTCTTCGTGGTACTTCTACCGGTGCCAACTCCTCCTTAAACCTATTTGCTTTGTGCGCCTCGTCGTACTTCACTTGAGTATTATGAGCAAACTGATCTTGTTCCTCACGGGTTATTTTCCATCGCTCAGCGACATTCTCAGCTGTCTCCCCCATTGCGAATGGATGATATTCTGTTGCTAGTTTAGGATTGGTAAAACGCCAACCAATTGATGTATCATATATGACAGGTCTTCTATCGTACGCTGTCTCAGCTTTCGCCATTACGAACGGGGCGCGTGTCATGCTCTCAACCCCACCGGCTAGATACAAATCACCATATCCAACCATTAGGTTCTTCGCTGCATCTCCAATGGATTGTAAACCGCTGGCGCATAACCTATTTACCGTAATTCCAGGAACTTCAATGGGCAAACCTGCCATCAAAACAGCCATCCGAGCCACGTTCCGGTTATCTTCTCCTGCTTGATTTGCAGCTCCCAAAATCACATCCTCAACTTTGCTATAGTCTGCATCCGGATTACGTTGCACAATTGACTTGATTACGTGTGCTGCCAAATCATCGGGACGAACGGTAGCCAAACTTCCCCCAAACTTTCCTACCGGAGTGCGAACTGCGTCGATTATGTATGCTGTATTCATTCTTGGTGATTTATCGAATCACAATAGCCATAACCGGCTATTTCTATTCTATTAAATTCCCGGCAAAGGTATTCATTTTGATGCGTTAATTTTGCCAGCATGATACAGCGTATTCAAACTGTTTACTTGTTATTGGTTGCCATCATAAGTTCAACCTTAATTCTCTCAGATGTACCATTTTACTCGGAAACAGGTATACCGGAAGACACACAAGATAAACTCACCATAACGGTAGATTTTAACAGTACAGATACGGCAACCGAACAAGTTGGCCGCAACGATATGCTGATATATTTTCTGGGCGCAGTTTCGCTAATCTCTTTGGTCGCTATTTTCATGTTTAAAAACCGCAAGCTTCAAATGCGTTTAGCGCTTGCAAACATTGGATTTTTAATTGTGGTATTTGTAGCCATGTACATGCGTAGCTTTGGCTCAGAATACACTTCTGTTGAAACCGAGCAATCCATATTAGTAGGTTTCTTCATTCCTTTAGCCATTGGCATCTTTAGTTTTCTGGCATACTCTCGAATAAAGAAGGATGAGAAATTGGTGCGTTCGCTTGATCGATTGCGATAGATATGCTTCGCATTAAAAACCTAAGAGTAAGCTTCAAGCAGCAAGGGGACATGGTATCCGTTGTCCATGGGCTGGACTTAAATATCTCTGAAGGTGAAATCATTGGTATCGTAGGTGAATCGGGATCCGGGAAAAGTGTAAGTATGTTGTCGGCAACCGGCCTTATCTCTAACGCTATAGTCGATGCTGAAGAGTTAATCTACACGACGCCCAATAATCAAGAAGTTGATTTGCTTCATGCGGCAGAATCGGAATTACAATCAATCCGGGGAAACGACATTGCATACATCTTCCAAGAGCCTATGACAGCTCTTCATCCACTGTACACTTGTGGCCAACAAATTGTTGAGGCCATACTGCGGCATCAGCAAATTGGCAAAAAAGAAGCTCAACTTAAAACCATT
>CAJXLR010000280.1 GCA_913056425.1 uncultured Bacteroidota bacterium | reverse complement strand
GTCACAGTGAAAATTGAAGAACTCATTTTTCAAAAGAAGGTTAAAGAAGGCTTTTTAATCAAGATTTATGGCGAGGTTGCTGAAATCGGGAAGTCGAGCATCACGCTAACTATTGAAGCAAGAAAAGGGAGTGTATACAGTGGGGAAGAAGACCTCGTGCTCTCTACGCGAACAACCTTTGTTCGTATCGATGAGGCAGGAGACCCAACGGCAATACCTTCACCTGTTCGCGACCGGTTTAAACACCTAAGTAAGTACAATAAATAACTGCCTTTTTTCGGCTACTTTTGAAGCCCAAACAGAACAATTATGTCTAGCACAGATCAATTAAGAAATACAACACTAACGCACGTGCACGAAGCATTAGGAGCTAAGATGGTTCCATTTGCCGGGTTCAACATGCCTGTTCAATATACCAACCTCACCGAGGAGCACATGGCTGTGAGAAATTCAGTAGGTTTGTTTGATGTTTCGCACATGGGCGAATTTGTCGTAAAAGGTGGAGGAGCTACTGCACTTTTGGAGTGGATTACATCTAATGACATTGGGAAGCTTGTAGATATGCAAGCACAGTACAATTGTCTGCCAAATGAAACCGGTGGAATCGTTGATGACCTGATTGTATACAAATGGTCTGATACGGAGTATAACTGTGTTGTAAATGCCAGCAATATTGAAAAAGATTGGAACTGGTTTGTAAAGCAGAACGAGGAGCAAGGCTTTGGTGCCGAACTTGAAAATATCTCTGATAGAGTTTCTTTACTCGCGGTGCAAGGTCCAAATGCAACCAAGCTGGTTCAGAAACTTACCGATGTAAAACTTGATGAGATTGAGTTCTACCATTTTGCGGGTGGAGCTGTTGCCGGAATTGATGATGTCATTATCTCAAATACAGGCTACACAGGTTCTGGTGGATTTGAGTTATATGTGTGGAATGATGATGCCGAAAAACTTTGGAATGCCGTGATGGAAGCGGGTGAAGAATTTGGGATCTTACCATGTGGTCTTGGCTGTCGTGATACACTTCGTTTGGAAAAGGGGTATTGCCTATACGGTAACGACATCAACGACGAAACCTCACCTATTGAGGCCGGTTTAGGTTGGATTACCAAGTTTGATAAACCATTTGTTAACTGGGAACACCACAAAAAGATTAAAGACGAGAAGCCTTCTAAACGACTTGTTGGATTCGAAATGATTGATCGCGGTATCCCTCGTCAGCACTACACAATTGTGGATGCGGATGGGAATGAAATCGGAGAGGTAACTAGCGGAACTCAGAGCCCGTCACTAGGGAAAGCAATTGGCATGGGTTATGTCGCTAGAGAACACGCGAAGCGAGACACCGAAATCTTTATCCAGATTAGAAATAAGACACTAAAAGCACAAGTGGTTAAGATGCCATTCTTGTAGCAGACAATATTTTACCAAAATAAAAAGCCCTTTCGATCTGAAAGGGCTTTTTTGATTCTATTGCTTAGTAAGCTCGCTCGTTGTTGCCTTCCATGTAGAAGACAAAAGATTTGTTTACTACCTTATTCCCACCTGGTGTTGGATAGTCTCCGGTAAAGTACCAATCTCCTGTGTGATTCGGACAAGCCTTGTGCAGGTCATCAACCGTTTGGTAGACGATCTCTACTTGAGCTTTCATGTCTGCCGGAGTCACCAGTCGCGCAATTTCAGCTGTGATCTCCTCATCAGGGAACAAAGCGTAAAGGTCTTTTACCGCATTGCGCATTTCTTCCATTGGAAGAGTTAGCTGACGCTTACATTCTTTATAAACCTCGTCAAGCTTATGCATTTGATCTGATCGCTCGAGTAGCTTTAAGACAGCTTTGAACGCAATAAACTCGTTCATACGGCTCATGTCGATACCGTAGCAGTCAGGATATTTAATAATCGGAGCAGAACTCGCCACAATCACTTTATGTGGTCCGAGTCTATCTAGAATTCTTAATATACTGCGCTTTAAAGTCGTTCCACGTACAATCGAGTCGTCAACCACCACAATAGTGTCTCGATCCTCATCTATGATACCGTAGGTGACGTCATATCCATCACCAACCATACTGTCGCGGTCTTTGTCCTGAGTGATGAACGTACGCATTTTAGCATCCTTCACTAGAATCTTTTCCCGACGGATCTTAATGGCTAGTATTTTATCGAGCTCCTCTGGACTCGGATTGTTTCCGAGTTTTAGAATTGCCTCACGTTTGTAGCGGTCGATGTATTTATAAACCCCATCAACCATTCCGTAGAAACTTGTAGAGGCCGTATTTGGTATGTAACTGAATACGACAGGACGAACATCATAATCCAGTTTATCGAGGATAGCTCTGGATAGTCTTCTTCCTAAATCTTGTCGTTCGTTGTAAATGTCTGCATCGCTTCCACGTGAGAAGTAAATGCGTTCAAACGAACACTGTTTAAGCGGTACCTCAGGTAGGATTCGCTCTTCTCTGTAGTTACCATGACGGTCGAGGATTAGCGCACAACCGGGGTTGAGTTCTTGAATATCTTCCAACTTAACATTGAATGCGGTCATGATTGCTGGTCGCTCGGAAGCCACAACAAATACTTCGTCATCTTCATAGAAGTACGATGGGCGGATTCCGAGATTGTCTCGAATAACGAAGGCATTACCATCGCCTATCATACCCACCATGTTAAATCCACCATCCAAGTTTCTGAAGGCATTCTTCAATACGCCACTCAGATCGAGGTTGGCTTTGATCTGAGCCGCTATCTCAATGTTGTCTAAGTTCTTGTCCCGATATTGGTGGAAAAGTCGCTCATTCTCTTCATCCAAGAAATGACCAATTTTTTCCAACACGGTTACGTTGTCCGAGATTTCTTTAGGGTGCTGACCAAGATTAATCAGTAGTTCAAAAAGTTCGTCAACGTTTGTGAGGTTGTAGTTTCCGGCTAGAACAAGCGATCGACTCATCCAGTTGTTCTGACGAAAGAACGGGTGGATGTTTTCAATGCTGTTTTTTCCATGCGTACCGTAGCGTAAATGCCCCAGGAGTAATTCACCGGCATATGGGAAGTTTTTCTTGAACCAATCTACGTCGTTAACTTGATTCTGGTCAAGTTTGTTATAGGCCTCCATGACTTCTTCAAAGACATCAGGGAGTGCACGCTTACTGTTACTGCGCTTTCGCGCCACATAACGTTTCCCATATTCCGGATTAAGTTT
>CAJXLR010000279.1 GCA_913056425.1 uncultured Bacteroidota bacterium | reverse complement strand
GAGTAATCTCCATGATGTTGTACTGGATATCGAGTCCCCTACTCACTGGAGACAATATCCCGGTTAAGAGTGGTAGCAACGATTGATTCTTGTGCGTTATGATGGTCTCTCCCATTGCTATGTGCTCCAACCAATGTGCATAGTATTCATTTGCTTGTTCTACACCAAATACCATGAGACTTAAAACATACGTCAATCCAACTGTAAGTAGTCCATATCTTACCAGCTTAAATGCTTTTCTGTATCCGAAGAAGGCCAACAGAAAAATAGGGTATACCTTCAATGCAATTAAAGTACCAAGTAATATCCCAGCCTTGGCATTTTGTCCATGGCGGTACCACTTAATTGTAAGCAAGCATCCAAGCAATAAAAACGTATTAATCTGGATATTCGAGATGTCATCGATTACAAATCGGAATACAAACAGAAACGGAATCAGTACCGACCACTCAGGGAGTATAATACCCTGGCGAGATAACATAGGTTGTGTCTTGTTATCCAGAAATAGCTTGTTTCCTAATGGGATAATAACATTCCATGCTAAAACAATACACAGTAGCCACAGCAAACGAATTCCTTGCGGACTGATACCATCCAGTATCGCTAGTGGCACCGAAAAAATTGAAAAAAATGGTGGCCACGTATTTAGGTAATCCGCATAGATTGGAGTGCTGTTTATTACAGCATTGCCCGCATTAATGTACCCGATAAAATCTCCATCACGCTGGACATCTCGAATCAGCTCGAACAGAAGTGCCAAGCCAATTAGGATTAATATGCCTCTTTTTAGATTTTTGTCAGCTGAAGCAGACCACTTCACTCTTGCCCAACTCGGTTTTTAACTTCCAAACGCTCTCCGTAAACCTTAGAATAGAGTTGTTCAACTCCAGAATCGTTGGAGAATGACGTATCTAACACTCTATTTCTCAAATCGATTACATCATCGGTTACCTCATCGTTCCAAAGCTTTTCAATAGCCTCTATATAATCCTTTGCCGTATTGCACAATGTGCAAAGTTCCTCCAACCCCGTCTCTGCAATCATCTTTTCATTTGCAATACAATGGCGCCCCATAAACAAGGAGTTTAGCAACTTCAGCTTAATACCGGTTGCTTGATTCGTGTATAGAATGTTTATCTGAGCTTCAGCAATCAGATGGTTTATTTCTTCACTGGTGATATCTGTCCGGAGCTCAACATTAGACATGCTAGCAATTACAGACTGTAATTCTGCCGATGGATCATTTCCTGCAATAACCACCGGTTTATCAACCTTATTCAGCACGTTAGTTAACAGGTAGATAGCTGCCTCGTTGTTCTCCCCCACTGCTAGATTTCCATGATATAAAATGAAGTCACCTCTACCGGGTTCGGTAGTCACCTCTGAATTCACATGGAACGGTGGCAACAACATCGCATTACCATACTTCTTGTCAAAATACTTGAAATCGTTTGGCGATATCGCCGCAATGCAATCGGCATGCTTTAAGACCGATTCATGCTTTCTCAAACGTTCTGATTCTATTTTGAAGAAGTACTTCTTAAAAGGATTAGACTCAACCTCCGACAAGTGCATGTAATAGTCATGCTCGATGTTGTGCATACGGACAACCTTATAGCGATTCTTTAATCTTGGATCATCCAAATAATACGTAGAGTGCAAACCTTCGAACAGAATAGGACAATCAATTGCCAACAGGTTCTCAATCATTGCTGTGGAATTGCGCGAAGCAACGATGTATGGTTTAGTATTATATATCGGGTTTCTGAAGACCTTCCGTTTGTAGTATCTCACCGATTCACAAATGCTTTCAAGCATTTTGCTCTCCGAACGACCGTATTGATAGCAGTGAAGATGAACCTTCACTCCGGCTTCCGACAATGCCTGTACTTTGTAGAAGATATCAATGACTCCCCCGTAATTAGCGGGATAGGGTACATCAAATGCAACTACATGGAGTTCCTTTAACGTTTTATTCATATTGCGCCAACAACTTTTCTTTTTCGTATTCCCAATTCCATTTTGCGGCGGCTGGCTTACATTGAGCGCAAAGATATTGATATCTAGCTTTGTCGGACTGAAGTTGTTTCACAACGTTCACAAAAACATCCAACTTAGGCTCTATCAATTCCATTACTTCATACTGCTCGTTCAATTTCTGATACTCCGGAAAATCACTTCCAATCTGTGGTATCCCTGCCATGACGTAATCAAAGCACTTGTTACTCAACGAATAGAAGTAACTCAAACCTTTGTTTTCCAAAACATTGAGTCCTAGCCAAGCTTTCGCAGTGAATTGCCGCAATTCCTCCGGACTTATCCTGCCCAAAAAACGCACACGCTCGCTTACACCCAGTACACTGGCAAGTGCCCTAAGCTCAGAGCTCAAATCTCCTTCCCCAGCCAACCACAATTCCCCTTCGAGTTGTGTCATAGCACGGATGTATAGATCAACGCATCTTCCTGCGTTTAACGCCCCTTGATACAATAAAATACCGGAATCAGATTTTGCTGAATTCGGTTTTACGACATTACTATAACGAAGAAAAGGAACGTTTCTGATTACCTCAATCTTTTTTCTGTATTTTTTCTGATAGATTTCAGCAATAGATTGGCTTACCGTGTAGACCTTGTCGGCTGACCTAATGCTAAACGACTCAACAATTTCCCACAGACGTTTCTTCAATCGTCGTCCTTCTAATTCCGGAACTTCCGGAAAATATTCATGGGCATCGATAATCCACAACGGACGGGCGAGTAATCGATATAGCTTGGCCGCAATACATGTATCTAAATCAATGCTATTAATTACCTCAGGCTTGGTTGCAATAAAGTAAAACAGCAATCTAAGGTTGTACTCGAGATAAAACAGCGGGCCTGAATTGAATCGACATCGCAAACGCTCTTGTTGGTAAGGGTGCTTATCGAGTGGATTAGAATTGCTCAAAACACGCCCCACAAGTGTTACAGAGAAATCGTGTTCACTAAGCGTAGAACAGATTCGAATCATCCGTTGATCGTAATTTAGATCATTGGTTACCGTACAATAGATGCGTTTCACTTCGTAAGCCGCAAATATCCTGATTTTGTGCGAGTTACTTTGTTATCATCCAACATCCAATTTATTACGATGCGTATGTGACCTTTCTCGAATTGCGATAGCGTGTTCATTACTTCTCCCTCAGTTAGTTCCTCCTCAATTGCTAATAGTC
>CAJXLR010000278.1 GCA_913056425.1 uncultured Bacteroidota bacterium | reverse complement strand
CATGATGACATACATGGCTCATTAATGACGAAGATCCGTGGCCATGGTATCTGATAGAGGAAAAAAAAAGAAACGAAGAAAACAAAGGTCAAGTTACAGGTACCGATGCACAATCAGTTCATTTCACCTATTCTCATAACAAGCTGAAGGTCTTTCTATTGGAAAGTAGCGTTGCCTATCAGTTTGAAAAGTCGAACGACAATCAGTCAACCGAAACGTTTAGAGCTGATCTTGTTTTGCAAAATGCAAATGTGAAACCGGTTGTTTCTATGGCCAGAGCGTGAAGTGATTACACACATTACTATAAGCACAATGATCTGTTTGTAAAACACTATAAAACAGTCACTTACCACGATGTTTACCCAAACATCGATTGGGTATTTCGAATAACCGTTTCTACGTTTCTCAGGCAAGGTAAACATCCTCTTGAGCTCGTATCGGTTGCTCCCATAGCTCTTCAACCCGGCGCATGTAACAGGTAATCGCTCCAAGTAACCTACAAATGCAAAATCAAGATCATCACTCGAATTGAATTGATTGTAGAATTCATGGTCATCACCATCAACACTTTTCAAATAGGCATTCAGTTCGCGCACCAATGAATCGAAATGTGGGTGAAACGGGTCTATTTGATTTATTTGAAATGACATGTAGATGTACGATTAGGTTGACTTTGAAGTGGTGAATATCCGCTAAAATCCGGATAAAAGAATCGCTTGTTTATTATTTGTTAAAAGTCGACCTTTGCAGCCCTCCGGTTTGGAGACCCGGAGTTAAAGCATAAATATTATATGTCAGTTAAATTAAGATTATTGAGAAAAGGTCGCAAGCAGCAACCTTTTTACTACATTGTGGCGGCGGATGCACGTGCTCCAAGGGATGGTAGATTTATTGAACGAATTGGTTCGTATAACCCAAATACGAATCCGGCAACAATCGACCTAGACCTTGACAAGTCTGTGCAATGGCTGCAAAACGGAGCACAACCTACAGATACGGTTCGTGCCATTTTGAGTTACAAAGGAGTTATGTACAAGAATCACTTGCTCAAGGGTGTTGCCAAAGGTGCACTTACTGAGGAAGATGTTGAAACTCGATTCAACGCATGGCTTGAGGAGAAACAAGGTAAGATTGATGCCAAACGCGGAAAACTTGCTGAAGCAAGCGCAGCGAAAGCTAAAGAAGCACTTGAACGTGAATCTAAGATTCGTGAAGAGCGTGAGAAAGCAATCATTGCTAAGAACTCACCAATTGCGGATGAAGTAGAGAATGCAACAGCAGAAGGTGAAGTAGCTGAGGAAGCTGCTCCGGAAGCGGAAGCAACCGAAGAAGCACCGGCAGCGGAGGCTGAGGCTCCTGCAGAAGAAGCACCGGCAGCTGAGGAAGCAGCACCGGCTGAAGAGCCTGCGGCAGAAGAACCTGCAGCAGAAGCTGAAGAAAAAACCGAAGAATAAATCCATGATTTTCTCAGCCGGCGACCTGGTTGAAGTGGGGAAAATTCTTAAAACCCACGGATATGAAGGTAAGCTGAGAATTGACCTGGACAATCACATTGATATTAAGGAACCGCTGTTCTTGATGTTTCATCAAAAACCGGTTCCTTTTTTTATTCAAGAGAATTCGTCGAGAAACATTGTATCACTTGACTTCGTGGATACTCTCGAGAAAGCCCAAGAGCTTATTGGCAAAACAATCTATGCTCCAGCTACCGAAGAGGAAATTGAATCTGATCAAGGTATTCTATCGTACAAGGTGTATGATTCCGATGAACGTTTAATTGGCGTTATAATAGATACCATTGAATCACATGCACAAGATGTAATCGTGGTTCAATCCGACGATAAGGAAGTGATGATTCCTTTTGTAGAAGAATTCATTATTGAGTTCAACCCGGACAAAAAACGTATCATCATGGAATTGCCCGAAGGTTTGTTGGATTTGTAAATATATTTGAGCGGTGAGTAAGATTCTATTCTATCTGATAATCAAGCCTCTCTCCTTTTTACCCTACGGAGTTTTACATGTTATATCACGTTGTTTTTACTACCTGATGTATTACGCGGTTGGCTATCGTAAAAAGGTGGTTCGACAAAATCTTAGAAATTCATTTCCTGAGAAATCGGAGTCCGAAATCAAATCAATTGAGAAGAAATTCTACAAGCACTTTTTAGATATCATTATCGAGAGCGTAAAGCTTTTCAGCGTGTCTGAAAAACAAGTTCAAAGGCGAATGCGGGTAACCAATCCGGAAGTCGTTGATCAATACTCAAAAGAAGGTCAAAGTGTGATAATTGTTGGTGGTCATTACAACAGCTGGGAAATGGCAGGCACCGCACTGGGTAATCAGATCCATCATCAGGCAGTAGCCTTATACTCGGTATTAAAGGATCCGTTTTTTGATCGGATTATGAAAGATTCACGCGAGCGCTTTGGGACACGCATGGTTTCCACCAAACGTTCCAGTCGCTTTTTTGCAGGAGAAAGCCGCAATAATTGCGCGATAATCTTTGGTGCGGATCAGAGTCCTACCCACAATAAATCCGTTTACTGGACAACCTTTCTAAACCAGGAAACTGCACTCGCTGTTGGCACGGAGGCGTATGCGAAGAAATACAACTTCCCGGTGATTTATGTTTATGTCCGCAAACAAAAACGCAGCACGTACACCATGACATTCGAAGTGATTACAGATAAACCTCAGGAAACACCTGAAGGATACATATCTGTGGAACATACTAAGCGTCTAGAATCGGAAATCCTGAACGAACCCGAATTCTGGTTATGGACACACAAAAGATGGAAGAGGAAACGACTTCCCGACGAGAAACTCCTCTAGCTTACATGCTTATCTCAACTTGATTTCGAGTCAAGTCTTCAAAGTTTTCCCGTTTTCGGATTAATTGTGCTTTTCCGTCAAACACCATAACCTCAGCCGGTCTGTATCTTGAATTATAATTGCTGGCCATTGTCATTGAATACGCACCAGCATTGTGAATCGCCAAGATATCACCTTCTTTTACTTCGTTTAGTCGTCTATCGTAACCAAGTGTATCGGTTTCACAGATATAACCAACAACCGAATAAATGCGAGCAGTTCCGTCAGGATTACTAATGTTAGTGATTTCGTGGTACGCATCATAAAGCTTTGGACGGATAAGGTGATTCTGACCACTATCCACACCAACAAACACGGTGGAAGTTGTTTGTTTAATTACGTTTG
>CAJXLR010000277.1 GCA_913056425.1 uncultured Bacteroidota bacterium | reverse complement strand
TCTGGATGATAAAATTCAAAACCAGATAAAAATTTCATTTTTGCTTGAAAACTGCATGCAGTTTTCATCAAAAAGGATCAATATCAACCAGAAACTGCGTTATCAGGTACGAGCAAATCAAGACGTAATTCTGCATTATGGATATGCAACGTCCTCTCCGGTACCGCGATACGACAGACTTATTCAAACCCGAAACGGTCTACCTCGGTTTGGCGATTGGTATTATGGCCCACAGAAATGGACCCAGCTGAACGCACGGTACCAAATTCGAAATGACTCCTCAAAATGGGCCGACAAAGTGAACATCATTATTGGAAAACAATGGTTTGAAGAATCGCGATTCTCACGACGGTTCAGGTCGTTTGACTTAGAGGAAACCACAGAAAAAGTGGATTTGACATCTCTCAATATAGACCTTGATAAGAAGTGGGAAAAGTTCGACTTACAATACGGGATTGAACTGATTCACAATGCGGTTGAATCAAACGGTCAAAACATCCGCGTGGACTCCGGGTTTGTATCTGAAATACCAAGTCGATACCCGGATAATAGTACAATGGCAAGCTATGCGGTATACTCTTCCTTGAAGTGGCATCCGACCCAAAGAATCATGGTGAATGCTGGTGGACGATATACCGGTAATCAATTGTACGCACCATTCGAAGACCATGCACTCAGTGGTATTCTTCCTTTTAATGAGATTAACTTGAATAACTCCGCTGTGAATTACAGTGGGGGAATGCGCTACTTAACCAACTCAAAATCATTTATTTACGGAAGCATTGCCACTGGCTTTAGAGCCCCTAACATAGACGACATTGGTAAAGTATTTGACAGTCAGCCCGATCGAGTAATTGTGCCAAATGCCGGTTTAAAACCTGAATCTTCTGTTACGTATGAAATTGGTACGAATTTGACCTTGTTTGATGATGTCGAAATTCTGGTAAACGGTTACCATACGGTCGTTTCTGATATTGTTGTTCGTCAAGATTTCTCGATTGCTGGAGTAGATAGTATTTTCTACAATGGAGAAATGATGCGAACTCAAGCGCTGGTTAATGCAGAATCCGGAACCATCTCAGGTATTGAAGCTCAAATGCGTTGGATTATTTCACCTGAATGGAATGTTGAGAGCGCATACAACTGGATGCAGGGAGAAACAGCTGATGGGCAAGCCATCCGTCATGTAGTACCAAATTTTGGAAATACGAAGCTAAACTTTCGGTATAAAAGCTTCCGAGCGACTTTATATGCCAACTATCATGCAGAGCTAAGATCTGACCGAATGGCTCCATCAGAGCAATCAAAACCACATCTCTACCTACAAAACAGCGATGGTAACCTGTATTCGCCTTCGTGGTACACGTTAAACTTAAAAACGAGATATACCGTGAACAAATCATTGCATATAAATTTCGGTATGGAAAACATCTTGGACGCTCGCTATCGACCATATAGCAGTGGTATTGCAGCACCGGGTCGGAATCTCACTCTTTCCCTCAACGGACAATTCTAAATCGTTCGATTCCGTTATTACCCAAAAGTCTGTCTAAATACAATTGGCTAACTTTGCTTTATCGCTAAAACTATGAGACTGATTGCACTTTTATTTTCGCTTTGTACCCTGGCATTAGGTTCGTCTGCTCAAATCTTTAATGCTCTCGGTATACAAACAGGCATAAACTACGGGGAAGCCGTGATTGACAAAACGTTTACGTCAAACGGCACCAATTATAAGTATGCCACTGATGAAGCAGACGTAGCTGTGAATTGGGGTGTGTTTGCACGTTTTAAAGTAACCAAATTCATTTTTCAACCTGGACTTTTAGCGAGTAACTATAACACGCGAATGCGGTTGAGCTCACCTGAATTTGATTCCATCTTCACTCTGAAGCAAAATCGCTTTGACATTCCATTGCTTTTGGGATACGCACCAACTAAATCAACGCGCGTTTTGCTGGGTCCTGTTTATACGCGCATGCTTGAGAACAAGGTTCAAACAAACGAGTTTTTGTACGACGAATTCAGAACCATTTTCAATGGGGGCAGTTGGGCCTTACAAATGGGTTTTGGTTTTGATATGGGGCGATTAGCGATCGATTGTAAATATGAAACGAGCCTGGGCAAACTGACTGATTCTGTGACGATTAAAGGCTATCAAGCTAATTTTGACCAACGTCAAAACACGGTTCAAGTAAGCTTGGGGTACGATTTCATCAAGTAGGCTTTATTGACCTACCACAAACTTGAATGAGCCTAGTTTTTCGCCTTGGTCGGAAACTGCGCTTACCAAATAAGCACCAATAGCCAAACTACCGGCATTAAGTTTAAGCTCATGCTGTCCTGCATTTAAGCCTCCCTCGTAGATTTCACGAACCACTTTACCCGTCATGTCATAAACCTTAATCGTTAAATTCTGATCATCAGGGTTGTTGATTAAGAAATTTAATTCACCAAAACTAGGGTTTGGAGCTAACAGAATCATTTCGTCTGATGTGACCGCAGTAATTGTATTGTTCACCTTCACCTTCCCTACCTGAACCCCGTTTCTACCGCGCGGAGCACCTTGAGCGAACGGTATACCCACAGAACCGCTTACCCAAACTACACCCTCTTCGTTGTATTTGGTTTGGATGCCGGTATAGTCACCCCAACGCTCCATTGAGTCGCTTAAACGGTCGATCGACATAGTTCCTTGAACCACCTGTGAAACTGTGCTGAAAAATGCTTCGTTTCCGCCAACTCGATTGTGCAAGACAACTGAAGTGCCCGGAAAATGCAACTCGGAGCTATGCGAGAATGTAATTACCGAAGCTTGAGGAAAGCTGCTATTTCCCGCGTATGCTATAGACGGGTATGCATAATCAAACGTGTCTGAATAAATGTAATTTGCATCAACCTCGTCCGTTGCAAGATTCATGAATCCGTGGAATACACCTGAATGTCCGTTATCCGGTACTATCGTTGACTGAACATATTGAATGTAATCGCCCTCAACCATGGCAGACAGTACGCGCGTATCGTTGGTCTGAAGTAAGTTCCTTGAATCCGGTTGAAACGCCGATGGTGGTACACCATATTTCTTATTGGCCTGCAACACACGAAGATTATAGGTAGCGTTTCCAGACAGTCTTGTATCTGTTATCTCGTGAAGGAATAAGGAATCATTTGACTCCGCGTCTGGTCTAACTGAAAGAAAATACATGTTGGGAGACGAAAAGGA
>CAJXLR010000276.1 GCA_913056425.1 uncultured Bacteroidota bacterium | reverse complement strand
GTGGTGGGTCGCAAGATCAAAACTTGTTGCTTCTTGATGAGGCAACGGTTTACAACGCTTCTCACCTTCTTGGGTTTTTCTCCGTCTTCAATGGCGATGCGATAAAAGATATCCAAGTATACAAAGGCGGTATTCCTGCACAATATGGCGGTCGTTTAGCATCGTTAATCGACATCAAAATGAAAGACGGTAACAGCAAGAAGTTCAGCGGCTCCGGTGGTATTGGAACCATCTCTTCTCGCCTGACGCTTGAAGGACCCATTAAAAAAGACACTAGCTCGTTTATGATAGCCGGTCGTCGCTCGTACGCCGATATATTCTTGCCTTTGGCAGGAACTGAGGCTGCACGAGAAAGCAAGCTGTTTTTCTACGACTTGAATGCAAAGCTGAATTACAAGTTGTCTGAAAAAGACAAGTTATATGCAAGTGGTTATTTCGGCAGGGATGTGTTCGGTTTCGGAAGTCTATTTGGCATCAACTGGGGTAACGCTACGGGTACCTTGCGGTGGAACCACTTATTTAATAAGAAGCTGTTTTTGAACACCTCTGTCGTGTTCAGTGACTTCAATTATGGTTTCAATTTTGAGTTTGCGGACAATGCCTCCTTTGGATTAGAGCAGAACATCCGTGATGTATACATCAAACCGGACTTCACGTATTACATCAACCCAAAAAACACACTGCGTTTTGGTGCACAGCTAACTCGCCACTACTTTAATCCGGGTAGATTCTTTGCCGCTAACGAAACAACGAGAGAAACATTTACGGAAGACCTCCAGCTCGAGCAGCGAAACGCATTGGAAGGAGCTGTTTATGTTGATGACAATATCAAGTTCAGTGACAAGTTCAATGTTCGCTACGGTCTAAGACTTAGTTCGTTCTCTAACATTGGCGGAACCGAATACACGTACACACGGGATGAAAATTACAACCCGGTTGAAGATCTAACCAAATCAACAGTATATGACGACGGGGAGATCTACAACACCTATTGGGGTCTTGAACCACGTGCAGCTGTTAGTTACAACGTTGCCAAAAAGACAGCGCTAAAATCTTCATACAATAGAACTTTCCAGTACATCCAACAAGCGTCCAACACGGCATCTGCTTTCCCAACGGATCAGTGGTTTTCAGCTAACTTGAACATCAAACCACAAATTGCAGATCAGGTTGCACTGGGTGTATTCAAGAACTTTAATAAGGGTATTGAGACGTCTGTGGAAGCCTACTACAAGTGGATGCAAAACCAAATAGACTACCGCGACAATGCGACCTTGGTGTTTAATGAAAACCTGGATGGAGAGTTGTTGACCGGAACCGGTCGTGCATATGGAGCCGAATTCTTCGTGAATAAAACTGAAGGGAAAACCACCGGTTTTATCTCATATACATTGGCTAGAACTACACGAACCACACCAGGTATAAACAATGATGAAACGTACTTGGCCAACTTTGACATTCGCAACAACGTCTCTGTGGTATTGACAAGAAAAATCCTATCGCAATTAACGGCTTCAGCCTCGTTCACATATACAACCGGTAGACCATATACGACGCCGGTTGGCAAATACTTCTTTGAAGGAGAGTGGAACCCGGTTTACGGAGAACGTAACAATGCGCGTTTGCCAGATTACCACCGATTAGACGTGGGTTTAACATGGAAAAACAAAGACACCAAAAAGTTTAAAAGCAGTTGGAACTTGTCGGTTTACAACGCTTACAACCGCGCGAATGCTTACGCTATTTATTTCCGTGAAGCAACTGAAGAAGAAGTCAGTGAGAATGGAAATGTAAATACCGGAGATCAAGTTGCCGTGCAACTCACTCTATTTAAAATAATCCCATCCATAACCTGGAATTTTGAATTTTAACATGAAAAAGTACAGTTACATAGCAGCTTTCATTGCACTAATTTCCTTTAGTGCTTGTGAGCAAATAGTTGAGCTTGACATTGATAGTGCAGAGCCACAGCTTGTCATCAACAGCCAGATTTCGAACCTTGACACCACTTGGGAGGTTCAATTGAGCATGAGCCAAGGATACTTTAACCAATCGGATATTACCCTCATTGAAGACGCTCTTATTACGATCTCTGACAATGACGGTTTAGTTGATACTTTAGACCACCTTGGAGATGGTTTATTCTCGTCGGTTCAAAACCGTAGCTGTGAGATTGGCAAGCTTTACACGTTAACCGTAAACTATAAGGGAGAGACGTATACTGCCTCTGAAACGTGTTTTTACCAAGATACCATCGACTTCATCGAATCGTATTATCTACCTGAATCAAATGGTTTCATCCAAGAAGGATACTACGTATTCCAAAAGTCTGGAGAGTATGAACCCGAAGGTGATTACTACATGTGGCAAATTGTAAAAAACGACACCAACTTACGTGACGAAATTGGGTATCAACTGGATTCGGATGAATTCAGAGAAACGGGATATTTCAACATCAACATCGACCCGAACGACCCATTGAAGGATATCGATCGTGGCGTGTTCCCTCGCCCTTTCCCATATCGTTTCGAATTGGGTGACGAAGTTGAGGTTTATCAGTTACGTATCAGCAAGGGTTACTTTGATTTCATCAATGCGTTCTCAACTCAACAGTCGCGATCGGGTACGCCTTTCGACCCGCCACCAGCAAACCCACCATTTAACGTTGAAGGTGGAGCACTTGGGTACTTCAGTGTGGTGAATGTCTCGTCGGCGAACCTAACCGTAACCGAATAACTACTCGGCTACCAGTTCTTCAACGTTTTGTTTGAATTCGAGCGACTGACGTTCGTAAAACGACTTTGTTCCCGGCCCATAAAAGCCGGTGTGAATTTTTACAACCTTGTGCTCACGGTTTAGGTAAAGTAGTGTTGGGTAAGACTTGATTTGTTTCAAGAATGGGAATGACTTCCGAGCTGAATCCTTGTTCGCAGTTCCGGCATATAGGTATGGATACGGGATTTTGAGGTTTGAATGCATCCGTTTCAAAGGTCCAACCACTTGGTCGTAGGGTCCACGCTCAAAAGCGAGAGCAACGACCGAAAAACCCTGCTCTTCTAGCCAATCGGATGCGCTCACTAGAAACTTGGTTTCATCCATACAATTGGGGCACCAACTTCCCGTGATTTGAACCAAAACCGGTTTGTTGATGTAGTCGGAATCTGAAAGCTGAACAATTGCTCCGTCGAGATCTTTAAATGCAAAATCGACAACTGTATCCGGGTTGGTTAATTCACTTAATTCATATG
>CAJXLR010000275.1 GCA_913056425.1 uncultured Bacteroidota bacterium | reverse complement strand
GCAATGCCAAGAATCAGTCGGGCTCAAAGCATGGATGTACTTAGTTCCCAGAGCAACCTTGCCGGATACAAATCGGTTATTACCGGTGCTGACCACATGGGTAAAATCTTTCCAATGCTCATGACAGCAGCCGGAACTATAACTCCGGCACGGGTATTAATCTTTGGTGTAGGTGTAGCCGGTTTACAAGCAATCGCAACTGCAAAACGATTGGGAGCGGTTGTGGAAGCCACCGATGTCCGACCGGAATGTAAAGAACAAACCGAGTCACTTGGAGCGAAGTTTATTAGCGTAGAAGACGACGGAGTCAAAACAGAAGGCGGCTATGCAAAAGAAGTATCGGACTCTTACATGGAGAAGCAACGTGAAGCTGTTAACAAGTCTATTGCACAAGCAGATCTAATAATTACTACGGCTTTGGTACAAGGAGCAAAGGCACCTATTCTAATGACAAAAGAACAGGTGGAATTGATGAAGCCCGGCTCTGTAATTGTAGATATGGCGGTAGCTAAAGGGGGCAATACCGCACTAAGCGAACCGGATAAAGTTGTGGAACACAATAACATTAGAATCGTAGGTGTTTCAAACTTCCCCGCGCAACTTCCTACCAATGCAAGTGAACTGCTCAGCAGAAACATCGACACATTCTTATCTCATCTCGTTGACGAAGGGGCATTCAAATGGGACTTGGAAGATGAAATTACCAGCGGTACTCTAATCACTCATCAGAAACAATTAAGAAGCGAATAACATGGAACTAATAGATTTTTTAGGACAAAACATTGAGATGGTGTACATCGTCATCCTATCAATTTTTGTTGGAGTAGAAGTGATAGGCAATGTGCCATCTGTACTCCATACACCGCTTATGTCAGGAGCCAATGCAATCCACGGTGTCGTAATCGTTGGGGCAATTATTGTGATGCTTAACTCATCCCCAGACAATTTCTTAGCCTTAGGTTTGGGTAGCCTGGCTGTGTTTCTAGGGACGCTCAATGTTGTTGGAGGTTTTGTGGTTACAGACCGAATGTTAGAAATGTTCAAAAAGAAGAAGTAAGCCATGACTGAAAACATTGTACACATAATATATCTGATTGCGTCTGTCACATTCGTAATTGGGCTGAAAATGCTAAGTGGACCCAAAACCGCGCGTAATGGGAACCTTCTGGCTGCTTTTGGAATGACCTTGGCAATTATCGCCACTATCGTGTTCCACAAAGGTGAAGTAAGCGGACTTGTTTATGGATTAATATTCGGCGCCATAGGTCTTGGGACAATAGTCGGTTGGTTAACGGCGAAGCGCGTTCAAATGACCAAAATGCCGGAATTGGTATCTTTATTTAACGGTATGGGTGGTGCCTGTGCTGCGCTGATAGGCCTTTTGGAGTTTGAACACAACATTGGTAATGCTACTTCAATAGCTGTAATACTTACTGGTATGGTTATCGGTTCTGTTTCGTTCAGTGGGAGTATGATAGCATGGGCCAAACTAAATGGAAAGTTGCGTAAGGCGATCCGCTTGCCGTACTATAATATCTTAAATACCATTATTCTGGTAGGTCTAGTCGTTTATGCGATTTACATCACGTCAAGCGGAACGCACTCTGAGACACATCTTTATGCGCTGTTTGCTGCGGCTCTGGTATATGGTGTTTTGTTTGTGATTCCTATTGGGGGTGCGGATATGCCGGTTGTTATATCGCTTCTAAATTCGTTCACCGGACTAGCTGCAGCGTTTGGTGGGTTCTTATATGGAAACCAGGTGATGTTAACCGGTGGTATTCTGGTAGGTTCAGCCGGGACACTCCTCACATTTGTGATGTGTAATGCAATGAACCGGCCACTGCATAATGTGATTTTTGGAGCGTTTGGTGGAGGGGGAGAAGCTCAAGCTGGAGCTGGAGTCGATGGAAACATTACAGAAGTCTCTCCAAGTGATTTGGCAGTGCAGATGAACTACAGCAGCAAAGTAATTATTGTACCTGGTTACGGATTAGCGGTAGCACAAGCACAGCATGTGGTGAATGAGTTGGAACAGTTGCTAGAGAGTAGGGGGGTAGAGGTTTCATACGCAATCCATCCGGTTGCCGGAAGGATGCCGGGTCACATGAATGTTTTACTGGCAGAAAGCAATGTTGAATACGAGAAATTAAAGGAAATGGAGGATGTGAATCCTGAATTCACGCAAACTGATGTTGTTCTGGTGGTAGGAGCCAACGATGTAGTGAATCCTGCTGCAAAAACAGACCCTTCTTCACCCATCTACGGAATGCCAATTTTGGAAGTTGAAAATGCAAAGTCCATCGTAGTGAATAAGCGTAGTATGAATGCGGGATATGCGGGAATTCAAAATGCTTTGTTTTTCAACGACAAAACGAATATGCTTTTTGGCGACGCTAAGAAAGTTCTCACCGAGTTGGTGTCCGAACTAAAAAATATGGACTAGTCCGTTTTCTATTTCCTTTTCCTAAACTTGCACCCATTTTATGGGAAAGAAGAATAAGCTTACCAAGTTTGCTGAGATAAGAGAGTTTTCGAATGTATACGAACACATCGAAGCTCCCAAGGGTAATTGGGCAAGTGCATTTGATAAAGATCAACCACTTGTATTGGAATTGGCCTGTGGTAAAGGTGAATACACGATTGGTCTAGCAAAATTATTTCCGGACAAGAATTTCTTGGGTTTGGATATCAAAGGAAACCGCATCTGGAAAGGAGCGAAAATTGGTTTGGAAGATGGTATTACGAATGCAGCATTTCTTCGTTGTCAAATCAATCGAATCACAGATTTTTTTGAGGTAGGAGAAGTGTCTGAAATTTGGATAACATTCGCAGATCCGCAACCACGCAAAGGAAAAGCCAAAAAGAGGCTAACTCATCCCAACTTTATCAATATGTACAAAGAGATTGCCAAGCTTCCATTGGTAATCAACCTCAAATGCGATAGCGATTTGCTCTATGAATTTACCAAAGAGGTAATTGCTGAAGAAGGTTATAAAACTTTGGTGGATGTAGATGATGTGTACGCTTGGGAAGATCGTCCGGAAGAATTAAACATCAGAACCTTCTACGAGAATATGTGGCTTGAAGAAGGCAAGAAAATCAAGTATTTAAAATTTGAAGTAAAATAAAAAACCCGGACGTTGCCGTCCGGGTTCTTTTTATACTTATTGGCTTAAGTCTTATTTGGCAACCGTTACACGTTGCATTGCAGAGATGTTACCATTGGTTACTTGAACCATGTAAACACCTGCTGCACGGTCAGA
>CAJXLR010000274.1 GCA_913056425.1 uncultured Bacteroidota bacterium | reverse complement strand
GGCGATAAAGAAGTTATTACTAAGTTTTTAAAAAGCCAAAGATTTTCTGCCAAAGAAATTGCCCGCGGGTTTGATAAAATGAAAGAATCTGTAGAACTAGATGAAGTACTAGATCGTCCTGGTGCATTGGCTAGCTACAAAAAGAAAGCCAAAATGCAAAGTGATAAAGCTCGTAACTCTGCAACTGCTAAAATTGTTCGTGGTAATTCTGACATTTCAAAAGAAAAAGAAACTATTCGTAAGCGTGAAAAAGGTCAGGATATGGCTGATAAAACAGGTGCTAGGCAGTTCCGCAAATCAATTGGCCAACCATATATTAAAAAAGAAGAAGTAGAAAGAGGTCAAGTATTAGCCGCACCAGGAAGTATTAAGCCTCATAAAAGGTTCAAAGCAGAAATCTATGCTTTAAGTAAAGAAGAGGGCGGAAGACATACACCATTCTTTACAAAGTATAGACCTCAATTTTATTTTAGAACTACAGATGTAACTGGAGAAGTAACATTGCCATCGGGCACAGAAATGGTTATGCCAGGTGATGATGGAAAATTCACAGTTAAGCTAATTACGCCAATAGCGATGAATGAAAATCTAAACTTCGCAATTAGAGAAGGCGGAAAAACAGTTGGAGCTGGAGTAGTAACTAAAATTATAAAATAACGCTTAGGAGCGTAGTTCAATTGGTAGAGCGCCGGTCTCCAAAACCGGAGGTTGTGGGTTCGAGTCCCTCCGCTCCTGCCAAACTTTAGAAAGTTATGATAAATCCATTAAAATTTATTCAAGAAGTAAAACAAGAAACTTTTAGAATAACATGGCCAACAAAAAAAGAAACAATGATGGGTGCTGTAATGGTTTTTGCTTTAGCTTCTATTGCAGCAATATTTTTTCTTATTTTAGATCAGATTTTACTTTCACTGGGAAATAGGGTAGTGTTGGTAGCTAAATTTGGTGGCAGTAGTACATTTCACTCAGTAATCAAGACAAGACATGAATTACAAGATGGTCAACTTCTTGGAAAGTATCTTGATCTAAATATTTCATCCTCCCTGTAAACCTACCTGTACAAATCGTGAAGAGGATGTTTGAAGGAATTCATAAGAAGGGTAGGGAATAAGAGTAATTGTAGCTAAGCTCTCCTTTTTTATTTTCATACAAAATAATAGTGTACTTATGGCGAGGTACAAATGAAAATACTAATGATTCCACGATTCTCTGTCATAACCCAACTCTTTCAAAATGATGACACCCGAATGAGATAAATCATCCCATGAAAATGGGTTACTGCCATATTCCTTTTTAATATATGGAACAAATCCTAATACAAACTCTTCAGCCATTTTATCACGAATAGTCCTGGACGATTTATTTGTGGAATAATCATGGTCGATGTGAACAAGGAAGCTATTGGGAGCTACAATGAATTTCCAACCTGCAGCATGTAACTCGGCAACCCATGACCATTTGTTAAAACCATACCCTTGAAAATATTCCCAGAAAGGAGGCAGTCCATTCTGCTTGTTTACAACAAAGTAAGGCTCAAATCTAGGTGCATATTCGACTTGGTACGGATTCAATGTTGTAATCCACTTTTCAAATTTTGTAGGTCCGTGGCCCTGAGGAAATATTTCTACATGGAAAGGTGAAATTTTGCCCTCGGCAACACTCCCACCGTTGATGTCGTCATCGTCATCACCGTTCTCTGGCATTACAATATGTGGTATCAAGTCTGATTTGGTATCCGGGATATGGAATGCTTCAATTGGCGATGATTCATCTTCATCTTTGGCAAGACTCCGTTCAAAGGAAGGCAGGATCAAAGCAGTCTTTTCTCTCGAAACAGTATTGAGGGATAAATGCTTCACCAAATCTGCGTATGCTCCAACATTGGGTACCAAATCAACATCAAGAACAATGACGTGATCGGTAGGCGCGTTTTCCATCCCCATATTGCGAAGTATATTTATCGGGTACTGACGGCTGGCTTTTGGTCTACGGTCTGTAACAATCTGAATCACTGTTTTCTCAAAGAGAGAGGCATGTTCTTTCACATAAGACTCTAAATGCTCGAGGACAGATGACGATTCCTCATCACATACGTATAAAATAACAGAAATGTATCCATCCCTCCAGCGAGATGCCAAGTCGAGTAATCTCTGTAGCTTTGTAGGATGAAAACTTATCTGGACAACTGCCGTGATAGCAAGCCCGTCGCCAGCAGAAGCTCTTGCGGTCGATCCAAGTCCACGACGCACAGTCTGTTCTCCACGAAAAAAAGGCTTGATATCTAGAGAAGACCTAGTCTCACTATCGACGTGATCATGTACAGATGCAGATGCAGATGCAGACTTGTAGATTATGTGCTCAAATTTCTTGACAACTTCTTGTAGTATATAATTGCGATCGGGTTGTCGGCGCCGAATAAATTTACCAACATTTTCAGAGCCGCCATCATAGTGATTGTCAAGAGTGTACATCAGATACAAAGTAATAGTAAAGGAGCAACCAATAAGCAGTGCCAAAAATTCTGCCATTGTTGAGTAAAGAAATGTGCCGTCGCGTCCCCGACCAATTTCACGTTGGCGCCGGAGTCGTCGTCGGGCAATGATATTTTGTTGCTTCTTGTGTTTTGGTTGCATCGTTGGATGTTATTGATTCTCGTTCAATGGGGCAATGGATGGCATGGAAGTACTAAATCTAGAGAGAGAGAGGTTTACAAGAATCCTAATGAAATTCGAATACATACTAATTCCTATGTAGTGAATCGTGTGCTGGAAAGGCGGTCGTTGTTCGTTTTCTCGCATTTGCCAACAGAACTAACTGCCCTCCTCCGCTCCTCTCTTACTTACGACGCTCAAGTCATATTATCTATATCGAATAGGAATATAATATTATGGGGACCAACAACGGCAGCAGAAAACTCTCATCATCATCACCGGAGGGAGCGGTGCGTTTTCGTCACCAAAGCACAGGTGGTGCAGATCCAGTTGCTTCGTTGTCATTCCATCGCCATCGACCCTTGGCAAAAAAAAAGAGAATCAAGTCAAATGGCAAAAAATATAATATCAACAAGGCAACCACTTACGGCTGGATCAGTTATAGCACACTGGTGTTCACGTTGGTATGCGGAGGATTCTTTTCCCTCTTTCATATCTTTATTGGTCGACGGGATGCCAACGCCAACGGCATGAAAAAGAAAAGGGTGCGAGGTCATAATGAAATAATCATCAACAACAAGGACGACGTTTTATCTTTCCCCAAGAGTGATGAGGCTCACGCACAATCGTCAGCATC
>CAJXLR010000273.1 GCA_913056425.1 uncultured Bacteroidota bacterium | reverse complement strand
AACACAAACGCATCCATCGTTGCATCACCTCGCCAAGTCCTTCCTCTTGATGATTGGCTAGGTGAATGGCGGTATTTAAGTCTCCGTCAGCAAGAAATACAACAGTGTCTAAATCAGCATCAGGATAGGTCTTTGTAATGAATGTAGAAACTTCTTCATTGGTATACGATGGAATTCGAACTTCTTGAGTTCGCGACAAAATCGTGGGTAAGATGTTGTCGATATTTTCAGTTATAAAAATGAAATACGTTTCTGCTGGCGGCTCTTCGATTAATTTCAAAAGTGAGTTACCTTCTTTACCCAGATATTCAGGCAGCCAGATCAATAAAACTTTGGCGCCGTTTTCATACGCTTTTAATGACAGTTTTTGAATGATTGATCGACACTCTTCCTTTGTAATGTTTCCTTGTTTGTTTTCCGCACCGATTTGGTCCATCCAATCCGTGTAACTCATGTGCGGGTTTGCGATAACCGCGTTTCTCCATTCTTCCATGTAGTCGTTGCTCGTGGGTTTTGAACCAGATTTTTTACTAACGACAGGGAAGGAGAAATGAACATCCGGATGAATTAGCTTAGCTACTTTTACGCATGAGCCGCACGTACCACATGAGTCAGTCCCGTTTGGTTGTTGACACATCAGGTACTGTGTCCATGCCAACGCAACGGATAAGTGGCCACTTCCTTCAGCCCCTGTAAACAGCTGGGCGTGAGGTATTGTTCCTGAAGTCAGCTGTTGAATTAGCTGATTTTTCAATGTGTTTTTACCCTGGATGTCTTGGAATTTCATGACTAAGTCAAAGGTAGGTTTTAGGCGCGTTTCGGGTGCAAGTTGTTGACAAATTCTACTTCGGTCCAAAAAACCGTTTATTCGATGTGTTCTTCCTTCAAAGTCTTGTATTTTGCACTACATTTTTAGCTATGGATTTCAAAAAACTCTGGGAACAATTTAGACCGCACATCATTGCGATTGCAATTTTTCATGCGGTTTTTGCCTTGTACTTTCATCCGCAGTTCGACGGGAAAGTTGTAGAACAACGAGACATCATGCAAGGAAAAGGCATGATAAAGGAAGCAATGGACTACCATGAAGCGACGGGTGAACACACCTTGTGGACAAACGCAATGTTCGGAGGAATGCCCACCTATCAAATTAGTTCACCACAGAATTCCAATTTGATCCGAAAGTACATTGAGCCAGCCATGCAGTTGTTTATGAAAGCCCCATTGAGTTGGTTCTTTGTGGCCGCATTATCCTTTTATATCCTGATGCTGGTGCTCGGTGTAAATCAATGGGTTTCAGTAATTGGTGGCTTAGCGTTTGCGCTTTCCACAAACAACATGATACTTTATGCCGAAGGGCACACCTCGAAGTTTCGGGCAATATCTTACTTGCCTCTCGCACTTGCGGGTGTCTATCTTATCTTAAGTAAACATCGGTACCTAAAAGGTGCAGCTTTATTCTTGTTGGCGATGTCGCTTAACATTGCTGCGAACCACTATCAGATGACTTACTATTTCGGCATTGGAATGGTTTTCTTTATGTTGGTTTACCTTGTGTTCGCCGCCAAAGAAGGAGAGATTATACCTTACTTGAAAGGAGCTGGATTACTATTGATTTGTGGGATTTTGGCAGTAGGCCCGTCATTTTCAAAAATTTACACCACGCTTGAATATTCCAAGTTCACCATGCGAGGCAACTCGGATCTTAAGGAAGAAGCCGCAGCGTTAAAAGGAGGTTCTGAAGAAACATCCGGTGAGGGACTTGATTGGGACTATGCTATGATGTGGAGTAATTCGTCATTGGATTTAATGGCGACATTTATCCCCGGTATAGTTGGGGGAGCTAGCGGTGTTGAAGTGGATAAAGATTACCCAATCACCAAATGGTTTGGAAACAGTAGGAACTTAAAAGCTCCACTTTATTGGGGAGGTGCTGAGTCAACTTCAGGTCCGGTGTATTACGGAGTCATAGTATTATTTCTCTTAATACTTGGGTTGCAAAACGTCAAAAGCTCTGGCTGGAAGTGGGGAGTTGTAACGGCTTTTCTGATCATTGCCTTCTTATCGATGGGTAAGTATTTTGAAACATTCAACCGTCTGTTTTTTGACAACTTTCCGAAGTACCACATTTTTAGAGCTCATAACTCGGCAATGGGGGTTGGATCCGTTTTCTTTCCAATCCTTGCATTAGCAGGGTTGTCTGCCTTTGTTTTCGGTGAGACCAGTAAGAAGGAGAAGCTCAAGCAACTTTATATAGCAGGAGGCATTGTAGGAGGTCTAAGTTTGATAATTTGGTTGATAGGGCCGTCTATGTTCTCATTCAGACATATGGCAGATGAGAATATGTTGTATCAGTCGTTTCAGAACAACGTACAACAGTTCGATCAATTCATGGATGATCTTATTGATAGCCGTGAGATGTATCTTAAGTCGAGTGCCCTGCGATCATTCATGTTTGTGGCTCTGGCTTTCGGTGTTTTATGGGCGTTGGTTACCAATAAGCTTAAAGCAAAATTTGCAATAGTCTTGGTGGGAGCCTTGGTGACAATCGACTTGGTTACAGTGGATCGCACTTATTTGAATGAGGAGAACTTTATCTCAGAGCGTAAGCAGAACAAACCATTTACCATGCGTCCAATTGATGCACAGATTAAACAGATGGAGCCTCGTGGTCGCGGATATTATCGGGTTTTCGATATGTCAATTAACACCTTCAGCTCGAGTAGTACGAGCTACTTCCATAATACGGTTGGAGGGTATAGTGCGGTTAAAATGTCCCGAATTCAGGATGTTATTGATAGCGTATTCCGAGCAAAAGATGGGATCAGTTCCGAAGTTTTGGATATGTTCAACACCAAATATATCATTGACCAAAAGGGACAGTTGTATCCTTCACCAACAGCATTGGGAAGCGCCTGGTTTGTAGATAGCTTTGTTCATGTGAGTTCAGCTACTGAGGAACTCAATGCAATACGCAATGATTTTGAATCTCGCACGCACGCGGTGGTACACGATGAATTTGGTGAATACTCCAAAGGCCTCACAGATCACGCACCGGATACCAACACAAATCGTTCAATTGAGTTGACGTCATATCAACCAAATCGATTGGTGTATCGATCGAATTGTGAAGAGGAAGAGTTTGTGGTATTCTCTGAGATATGGTATGGTCCGGGAGTAGGTTGGGAAGTGACTATAGACGGACAACCTGTGGAAGGAGACTACGATCATATAAGATGTAACTATTTGCTTCGTGGGATGAAGGTTCCATCGGGCAAACGAGAAATCATTTTT
>CAJXLR010000272.1 GCA_913056425.1 uncultured Bacteroidota bacterium | reverse complement strand
AGGAGAATACAAAGATTTTGTTAACCGGAATTGCTCCAGCTTTAAGTCAGTCTCACCTGCATTTTGAGCACATGACACCCAACGATCGATACAAGGCGTTGAACGACATGATATATGCCGAACGGGGTACAGATTTTGAATTGAATCTTTCCGGTAGAGATGAACTAAATACGCATCATCCTAATATTCTCTTTGAGGCGTGTAACACCAGTTTTCAGATTCACCTCCAAATAGATCCGGATGAGTTTGTTGATCAATACAATTGGGCTCAATTGATTGCCGGACCAGTTCTCGCTATTTCGGCAAACTCTCCCTTACTGATGGGAAAAAGACTGTGGAGTGAAACACGAATCGCCTTATTCCAACAAAGTGTTAATACACGAAACACATTTAATAATGTTCGGAATCGCGAGCCAAGAGTTTCTTTTGGAAAGGATTGGGTAAAGCGCTCAATTACAGATCTTTACAAAGACAACGTATCTCGTTTCAACGCCTTATTCCACATGGATATTGATGAAGATGCGTGGGAAATGGTTCAGCGAGGAGAAACACCAAAACTTAAAGCACTGAACTTGCATAACGGAACGGTTTACAAGTGGAACCGACCGTGTTATGGGGTTGGTAATGGAAAGGCACACATTCGAATAGAGAACAGATATATACCTTCCGGTCCAACGGTTATAGATGAGATGGCGAATGCCGCATTTTGGTTGGGATTAATGGTTGGGATACCTGAGCGATACAAAGACTTGCCAAACAAGATGGACTTTGACGAGGTTCGTTTCAATTTCTATAACGCGGCTCGCAGAGGACTTGATTGTAACCTCAATTGGTTTGGTAAGATTGTTCCGGCAAAACGATTAATTGAACGTGAACTACTCGATCTAGCTTATACCGGTTTAGACAAGATGAAGGTGAAGAGCGAAGATATCTCGAAGTACATGACGGTTATCGAAGGGCGAATCCGCAAAAAGCAAACAGGTGCTAAGTGGATAATGAACAATTTCTCGGAGTTGCTCAAAGGATCTACGTCAAACGAGGCGTGTATAAACGTTACCAAGAAGATACTTGAGTATCAAGACAGTGACGAACCGGTTCACAAATGGAGAAACTTAAACGTGAAGGAGAAGAAAACGAATAAAGAGTTTAGACGTGTAAGTGAGATTATGGAAACAGACCTGTTTACAGTTGGTGAAGACGATGCCGTTGAACTTGTTGTAAATATGATGAATTGGCAAAACATCCGTCACGTTCCCGTAGAAGACGCGAATAGTCAGCTGGTTGGAATTATCGATGCGCATTGCTTAATACGCTATTTAGCGGATACAAAACATCAGGATGATAGCCATGCCGTTAAAGACATCATGCAGCGTGAATTCCCGGTGATCAAACAAGATGATAGTGCTCGTCATGCCGTTGGTGTAATGGCTGAGAAGCGTGTGGATTCACTTCCGGTTGTAGATGAAGAAAATAGACTCTTGGGTATAATTACCGAGAGCGATATAATTCAAGTATTAAACATCACAAATAAGATTAGCGAGTAGGAGATGAGGGAGGCGCGGTTTGAAATTCCGGTGTTTAACGAGACACTGGAGGTAAGCAGATTTATTGGTGAAGCCGGTGTTGATGGCGGGAATACGGTATTGTTTATAGGTGGAGTCCATGGTAATGAAACTGCGGGAATTGGTGCGCTAAACAAGGTATTTACGGAGCTTAACTCCGGTAAATATGAATTTGCAGGAAAAGCTATTGACATCATTGGTAATCTTGAAGCTACGCGTCTGAGCCAGCGCTACTTGTATAAGGACATGAATCGGATCTGGACTCGAGAACTGATTGATGACTTGCATTACGACCGATTGGATACGCGACATACAGAGTATGCAGAGCTTAAGGAAGTGTATGACATTCTTCAGGATGTTATTGCGAATACTACCGGAAAGCTGTTTGTGGTTGACTTGCACACAACTTCAAGTCCTACGATTCCATTTATTGTAACCAACAATTTGGATCAAAGTATCAGTTTTACGAGATCGTTTCCTATGCCAGTGATTAGTGGTTTAACTGGTTTTTTGGATGGGACTTTGCTGAGTTATGTAAACGACCTTGGTCATACCGGATTAGCATATGAAGCCGGGCAACACTATAGTTCTCAATCCTTAGTGAAGCATGAGAGTTTTGTTTGGTTGAGCTTGCACAGCACAGGTGTTTGTACTTCGATTTCTGGACCCGAAATAAGACGACACCACGATGTTTTACAAGAAGAACTGGTTACGAGGACAAACTACTTCAAGCTAATAAGTCGGTATAAAATTCGAGAAGGCGAGGAATTTAAAATGAATCCTGGTTATGCCAACTTTCAAAAGATTTACGCCGGAGAAGAGCTAGCAACCAATCAAGACGGACCTATAACATCTCCGTATGATGGGTACATTTTCATGCCACTATATCAGAGTTTGGGCGACGACGGATTTTTTATTGTAAAACCCGACTCTCACAACTAAGGATTGTGCTGGCTTCGCTGAATAAATCTGAACTTGCCAAACCATCGTACTTGATGACTTCTGGAAATGACCTCGTCAAAGATTGGAAAGTACGATTCTGTAATTCGAATTAGATGGTCGATGTTTTGCCCAATACTCCATTCCGCATCATTGGGTTTGAAATTAATATGGTCGATGGTAAACTCGCCAAACGTTTCACGAAAAGCCTTTGAGACTTCGTCTATTCTTGAAACGACGCTTGACAAATTCATTTAAAACTAGGGCAAATTACCAGCCCGAGAGAATGTAATGAAAATGTCAGTAAAACACAATAGCCACTAATAGCTATAATATGTTAGATATTGACGCCCCCCTTGAGGCGTTATCCCTTCAATTCTGATTTGACCTTTAGTTTCCTCCAGCTTTTTAAGGAAGGCTTTCACGTCTTTAGCAGGGAACTTGTTCAGCGATACGAATACAAACCCTTCAGGGATGTTCATTTTCATCAGACGGCCATTATCAACCTTAGTCACTTTCAGTCCGTGGTCTATTCCGTATTGCTCAAGCTCAAACGCACCCATTACTTCGAATTCTGCATGAAGTACATCTGAATAGTGATAGGTGGTTTGCTTCAACTCAGTAGTCCCGTATTTGTTTACCAGCGTGACTTCAACCGTTGTTTCTTTGTTGTCTCGCAAAATGGTGTAGCTGAGTGGGTCCCCCGGTCGGTAATACGCTAAACGTTCATCGTAACCAGCTTTTTGTTTAATGGGATGTCCATCGATAGCAGTTACGATATCGCCGGTTTGTATTCGTTTGAAACTT
>CAJXLR010000271.1 GCA_913056425.1 uncultured Bacteroidota bacterium | reverse complement strand
TGCCAAGTATAAAGTACACCCGGTATTAAGTTGTAATCGATGTGTGGTATTTGACCCGCCAACAACTCAGCAACCATAACTCCTTCTTCTTCGGCCTTGTGGGCAAGCATTGCTCCTTTAACCACATCGCCTATGGCGAAGATGTTTGGCACATTCGTTTGAAGGTGCTCATTTACTTCTACTCTTCCTCTTTCGTCAAGTTTAACCCCTGCATTCTCAAGACCCAAACCTTCTGTGTACGGGCGTCTGCCCACAGACACTAAGCAGTAATCTCCTTCAAGTTCTATCTCTCCCTTCTTGCCTTCAGCTTTAACGGTAACGTTTTTTCCTTTGGCCGTTACAGAAGTTACTTTATGACCAACATAGAACTTCATCTTGTCCTTTTTCATCACACGCATGAGCTCTTTTCCGAGTCCTGCATCCATGGTTGGGATAATGCTTGGTGCATATTCCACCACGCTCACTTCGCTTCCTAATCGTCGATAAACAGAACCAAGTTCCATACCGATTACTCCCCCACCAATTACGATTAAGTGTTTTGGTATTTCGCTTAAACTCAAAGCTTCCGTAGATGAAATGATTCTCTTCTTATCGATTTCCATTCCAGGTAATGAAGCAGGTTTGCTACCTGTTGCAATAATTGTGTTCTCCGCTGTAATTGTCTCTTCTTTTTCTCCTGAGATTTTAATTTCAGTTGCCGAAACGAAGCTACCTACACCTGTAAATACATCAATCTTATTCTTCTTCATCAAGAAGTCGACGCCTTTGGTCATTTGATCTACCACGCCTTGCTTTCGTGCAATCATTTGCTTGAAATCGATTTTTGGTGTACCGATTTGGATACCGTGCTTCTCGAATTTATGAACCGCATCGTGGTACTGATGCGAGCTGTCTAGCAATGCCTTTGATGGAATACAACCCACATTAAGACAAGTCCCACCTAGAGTGTTATACTTCTCAATTATGGCAGTTTTCATACCTAACTGTGCGCAACGGATTGCTGCAACATAACCACCAGGACCGGAACCGATTACTACTACGTCGTATTTCATATGTGTATGTTTTTAGTTAGAATACCTCCTTGCCCAGACTCACACGTATTCCTCTATCGTGAATACCCGGGAGACTATCCACTCGCATGAATGGTATAACCTTAACCTTGTATTTTCCTTTTTGTTTAAACTCTATGTCGTTGATGATAGGGAACGAATAGCTGTGTAAATCGCCAAAACCACTTCCCAACCATTTCCCTGTTTTATCCGTGACTTCAAAATTTTTAACCTCGGTGATGTCTTGACCACCCGGGCCATTCAGTTGGACACGATAATAGATGTTGCTATATGGATAAACATCAGTAAACCGGCTTTCTAGATAAACGGTATGATAACGTTGAGTTTCGGTAACTTCAAAGTTTACCTGAAACGTATCGGTTGATAGCCATGCAGACGAAGCCAAATCTTCAGATTCACTGTAGAGTGTATCACTCTCGCATCCGGAAAACAGAGCTGTTAGCCCGAGTACCAGTGCTCCAAGAAATAAAATTGAGACCTTCTGCTTCATTCCACTTTTGGAAGCGCAAAGGTAAGATGTTCTGCGTGAACGAAGCGACTTATTCAATCACTAATCGTTGTGCCACATGCTTGGCATCTTTTGTAGCTTCCAGTATATAAACGCCCGGTGATAGATTCAAGTCTATAGAAGTGGAAACACCCGCTTGGTTGTATACCTCGGCACCGCGTAAATCTCTTACCTTAACATCCGACAAAGATGTGCTGAAGAACAACTCACCTGAACTTGGATTGGGATAGATTTTAACCTTGGAAATCTCTGTATTTGAAACACTGAGTGGGTTGTAGCTGAAATCCGTTTTATAAGTGGACTCGCAGCTATTCATAGTACGAATGAAAAGTGTAAAATCATAAGTAGAACCATCCAGATAAGGGCTCACCTTTTCATGCGGGAATACCGGCGACACCTCGCTGCTTTTTACACTACCCGCGAGCGTCCATTGATATAGATTTGACGCGTCGGTTGTAGCTTGAGAATCGATGACAACTTCTTGTGTGTTACCGTAATTATTTACATCCCATTCGAAGTACGCATTAGGATTAGGGAATACTTCGATTACGCGATACGTGCTGTCAATTTCCATTGGGAATGACTTGCTCTGAACAACCAACTTAATTGTAAAGGATTGCCCATATGCCGGATCATCAAGCTTGTAGACGTGCGTTGGGAATTGGCTGGTTGATGTTGTTCCATCACCGAAAGTCCAAGTGTAATTGGCCGAGCCAAACTTGGAAGGAACTTTTGATGTATTCGTAAACACTGCTTCAGAACCGTCGCAAATATCAAGAACCGAAAAAACAGCTTGGATAGAATCTTGTGCAGTGCTAGTCAATGCAGTGGTGAGAACCAAAGTAAACAGTATCAGTTGTTTCATTGTGGTGTTAGTTAGGAATCAAAAATACAATTTATAGATTGGTGAGACGCCATTAAGGCTGCACCAATTATTATCTTTGAGCGAGAAATGAAAATTAGGATTTTGGGAAATCGCATTCGGTTGAGGCTCACTCAAGCAGAGGTGGCTTCGATCGGTTCGTATGAGGAGGTTAAAGAAACAACTCAAATCGGGAACAACATTTTCGGCTATTCGTTATCTGTACATGCCTCCGATAAAGATGTTGATTGCCGGTATGCGGATGGAGAAATCCGAGTTTCGATATCTAAAGCCGTAGCGAAGCACTGGGCAGAAAGCAACGAAGTGGGTGTTGAGACAGATAACGACCAGACACCTTTTATCTTGATTGAGAAAGACTTTAAATGTCTTACGGTAAGAGACGGCGAAGATGAATCTGATATGTTTGCCAACCCAAACACGGTGTGTTAATGCAATTGATAGACTCCCACGGAAGGCGACTAGACTATGTGCGATTGGCGGTGATTGATCGTTGCAATCTGCGTTGTCATTATTGTATGCCGGTTCATGGGATTGATTTTGTGAAACGCTCCGACCTCTTATCGTATGAGGAAATGTTGCGGCTGCTCAAAATCTTCAAAAATCTGGGTGTGACTAAGCTAAGAATCACCGGTGGAGAGCCACTGTTGAGGAAAGACCTATCGGGTTTTCTTGATGAGGTAACAAGTCAAGAAATCTTCAGTGGATACCATTTGACAACCAATGCAACGTTGACTGAACCCCATATCGATCGTTTGATTGATTCAGGTTTAAGGTCGGTAAACATCAGCTTGGATACACTTAACCAACAGCGATTTAAAGAGATTACACATCGAGATAGTTTTGGCTCTGTAATGTCTTCGCTG
>CAJXLR010000270.1 GCA_913056425.1 uncultured Bacteroidota bacterium | reverse complement strand
AAGCGTCATTGAGTTGGAGCTTACCCATCGCATCGCGCAAATCTTCAAAATCCTCCGTATCCACCGGATAGATACCGGCAAATACCATCGGCTTTACATCTTCGAATCCTTGAACCGCAGTTTTGGTCGGGTTGTTCACGTGCGTAATCGTATCACCCACTTTAACCTCTTTAGCCTCCTTAATCCCAGAAATAATGTAACCCACAGTACCAGTCTCAATGCGAGTTTGAGGTACTTGAGTCATTTTAAGCACGCCAATTTCATCGGCGTGATATTGTTTCCCTGTGTTGATGAACTTTACATGGTCTCCCTTTCGTAGTTCACCATCTATGATTTTGTAGTAAGCAATGATTCCACGAAACGAGTTAAAAACAGAATCAAAGATTAAAGCTTTTAATGGTGCTTTCGGATCCCCTTTGGGTGGTGGTATCCGATTAACAATCGCTTCCAAAATCTTATCTACTCCCAAACCCGTTTTACCACTTGCTGGGATGATATCGTCTCGATCACATAGGATTAATTCCTCAATTTGATCTTTTACTTCCTCAGGCATGGCACCCGGTAAATCCATCTTGTTGAGGATAGGGATAATCTCGAGTTCGTGCTCTAAAGCCAGGTACAGGTTAGAAATCGTTTGTGCTTGAATTCCTTGTGAAGCATCAACAATTAGGAGAGCTCCTTCACAAGCCGCAATTGAACGCGAAACTTCGTACGAGAAGTCGACGTGTCCGGGGGTATCTATTAGGTTGAGTGTGTATACTTCACCTTCATGCTCGTGAGTCATTTGAATCGCATGAGACTTGATGGTAATTCCACGTTCACGCTCCAAATCCATGTCGTCCAAAACCTGCTCTTTCAAATCGCGTTCAGATACCGTTTTGGTCTCCTGTAATAGCCGATCCGCGAGCGTACTTTTCCCGTGATCAATATGCGCGATGATGCAGAAGTTTCGGATGTTCTTCATTGGGCGCGAAAATAATGATTTGCGTGCTTTGTTGTTACGGTGACTAGTTGTAAGGTTTGAGGTTTAGGGTGTATGGTTTGAGGTTTAGAGTGAAGAGTTAAAAGTCACGAATTAGGATTGAATGCCTTTAGCCAAAGACAGCGTTTTGCAACTTAACTAAGAACTACGAAAAATGGTCGCCTGCGACTTGATACCAGCGAAACGAAAAGTGAATCAATGAATACAAGCGGAGGTTATTGAACTTTTTCACCTTGCTCTGAGATCTTTCAAGACTAATGTTGAAATATGAGCAAAACATCGATATATGAAGTGAGTTTCAATCTTGCTAAACTGATCGTACAAAAACACAGCGCCATTAAGTCGAAAAATGAAGTTATAGCACATCAACTACTGAAAACAGCTACATCAGTTGGTGCCAATGTGGCCGAGGCCCAGGTATCTGCATCAAGGAGGGAATTCACACACAAGTTGAGTATTGCCCTAAAAGAAGCCAATGAAACACTGTTCTGGATTCGATTATTAGATGAAGGAAATCTAATTGGGTCTTCAGGTCTAATAGAGCTAAATGATGTCGCGTTATCTTGTAAGAGGCTGTTAATGAGAATAATCAAAACAACGAAATCAAATAACTCCTAAAAATCAAAAGCATACTAATAAAACCTTACTCCTTACACTTTTCACCTTGAACTTAAAACTTAAAATTTTCAATTCGCGAAGGGATTCTTGGTTTAATTTGCACCATGTTCGAGTTTCACACAGACATGAAGCGATATCACGACATGACACGTCGTGTTACGGAAGATCACATCCTGCCGTTTATTGGAGGACATGTCGACTTGAGCAAGGAATTGCATGTGCTCGAAATTGGGAGTGGAGAAGCTGGAGTCTTAAGTGCTTTCACCGCCCAAAATCATAAGTGCGTTGGGATTGAGTTAAGTCCCGAGCGAGTTAAACGTGCTGAAGCATTAATGTCCGATGAGATTGCAAAAGGACAGATTCAATTTATAGCAGAAGATATATACGACATCAACCCAGATCGATTTGATCGGAAGTTCGATGTGATTATCCTTAAAGATGTGATTGAGCACATCCACAACCAAGGCAAGTTCATGGAACGTGTGGGTGAGTTTTTAGCGAATGACGGAGTAATATTTTTTGGCTTTCCACCGTGGTACATGCCCTATGGTGGTCACCAACAGGTTGCGAAATCTAAACTTGGCAGTAAGCTTCCGTATTACCACATTCTACCTACCTTCATTTACAAAGCCATTCTAAAGCTCATGGGAGAAACACCGGAGATGATTGACGGTTTAATCGAAATCAAAGAGACCGGGATTAGCATTGAACGCTTCGTCAGGGTGACAAAAAACGCCGGTCTGCGCATCGCTTCAAGTCGGTTTTATCTTTTTAACCCCATTTATGAGCACAAGTTTGGACTAAAACCACGGATTCAGTTTGGAGTTATCAACGCCCAGCCATTTGTTCGGAACTTCCTCACTACCTGCGCTTACTACATAGTCAAGAAGTAATTTCTCGTCGCGGACAGAGCGTGTTGGGAAGACTTCAATTAACAATGGTAGGGTAACACCGCATATCTGTGGTTTATGTGTATTTTTGCCGACTTTATAAAAATCAGATAAAGATGGAGAAAAACTTGATTTATTTAATCCCACTATTCGGACTTATTGGTCTAGCGGTAATGATCGCAAAATCGATGTGGGTGAACAAGCAAGATGCAGGTGATGAGAAAATGCAAACACTTGCGCAGTACGTTCGCGAAGGAGCTTTAGCATTCCTAAAAGCGGAGTACCGAATTTTGGCAATCTTCGTAGTGTTAGCTGCCGTTCTTTTAGGAATTCTAGCTCACTTCGTAGAAACTACAGAGTACTTTATTGTAATTGCCTTCGTAATTGGAGCAGTATTCTCAGCAGTAGCCGGTAACATCGGAATGCGCATCGCAACAGCAGCAAACGTTCGAACTACACAAGCTGCAAGAACAAGTCTGCCACAAGCACTTAAGGTGTCTTTCAGTGGTGGTACTGTTATGGGACTTGGTGTTGCAGGTTTAGCCGTTCTTGGATTGAGTTTATTATTTGTCCTTCTTGTTGGAATGTTTATGAGTGGCGAGGGTTCTTTCTATAATGAAATGACCGTCGTTCTTGAAACGCTTGCAGGATTCTCATTAGGAGCTGAATCAATTGCTCTTTTTGCTCGTGTTGGTGGAGGTATTTATACTAAAGCTGCCGACGTAGGAGCCGACCTTGTAGGAAAGGTTGAAGCAGGAATCCCTGAGGATGATCCACGTAACCCTGCAACTATTGCAGATAACGTTGGAGATAACGTAGGAGACGTGGCAGGTATGGGTGCCGACTTATTTGG
>CAJXLR010000269.1 GCA_913056425.1 uncultured Bacteroidota bacterium | reverse complement strand
AAATCAGTCTGCACTTACATTATTTGGCTACGAAAAGGATGAGTTGTTGGGGCAAAACGTAAACTGTTTAATGCCCAAACCACATAGTCGTGACCACGACAAGTACATCAAACGGTATCATGACTCCCACGAGCCTCGCATTATTGGTACAGGTCGTGAGGTAGAAGGTTTGCGCAAAGACGGCTCCACCTTCCCGTTTCGTCTCGCGGTTAACGAAGCCAAGCTGGAAAACGTAAAGTTGTTCACTGGTTTCATTCACGATCTCACTGCTGAGAAAAAGGCTCAAAAAGAGCTTGAAAAATACCCCGAAGATTTAGAGCGCTTAGTTAAAGTGAGGACTCATGAACTATCTCGATCCAATGAGATACTAGAACAAGAGATTAAAGAACGCATCGACACAGAGAAGGCGCTAATTGAGAGTCAGAAGCTATACCAGACCGTGGCGGAAAACTTCCCAAACGGAACGATTTGTATCCTCGACAAAGACATGAAACTCAAATTTATTGAGGGTCAAGGCTTGAAGGATGTGGGTTTAGGAAATAAAGAGCTGATCGGGAAGAAGTATACACAAGTGATTCAGCCGGAATTTCAAGACTTTGTTCTTCAGAAACTTCAGAACGTATACCAGGGGATTCCAGCCACGTTTGAGATGGAACTTAACAGCCACACCTTTAGGATAAGGGCGGTTCCTCTACTTAACGACGTGAACAAGGTGGACGAAATACTAATAGTTGAAAGCAACATCACACAACAGAAGAATGCGGAGAAAGAGATTTTCAAAAGCTTACAGAAAGAGCGTGAGCTAAACGAAATGAAATCCCGATTTGTAAGCATGGCATCCCACGAATTTCGCACTCCACTTTCAACCATTTTGAGTTCCTCGTCTTTGATTAATCGATATGCCGAAAAAGGTATTCCGGACAAGATAAAACACCACACAAGTAGAATTCGTAATAACGTTACCAACCTCACCATGATTCTGAACGACTTCTTGAGTCTTGAGAAGTTGGAAAATGATTCGATTCCGACAGTAAAGGAATCGTTCAACCTAAAAGAGTGTGTAAGCGAAGTAGTGGAAGACATGCACATGCTAAAAGGACCTGATCAAAGTATAGAGGTTTCATACGATGTCCTCAATGATGAAGTTGAAAGCGATCGCTTCATCATTCAAAATGCGTTGAACAACCTCATCAGCAATGCAATCAAATATTCTGGCCCTGAAGGGAAGATTGAAGTTGTGGTAAAAGAAAGTCCCAAAACACTCGAAATAACCGTGAAAGATAATGGTATAGGAATAAGTGATGAAGACCAAAAACAGCTGTTCAACAGATTCTTCAGAGCTTCGAATGCCGGCAATATTCAGGGCACGGGACTAGGTTTGCACATAGTAAGGAGATATGTTGATTTGCTGGGTGGAGACATCATTTTTAAGAGTAAGTTAAACATTGGTAGTACCTTTGGTTTTATCCTAGACAAGGACTAATCCTGTTGGCGTATGAAGACAATTCTAGTAATTGAAGACAACTTAGAGATTCGAGAAAACCTTTCTGAAATTCTCGAACTGGATGGGTATGAAGTGATTCAAGCTTCAGATGGAAAAGATGGTGTTGCGAAAGCGCAGTCGGACTTACCTGACTTAATCTTATGTGACATCATGATGCCAAACTTAGATGGTTATGGTGTACTTCACATGTTGAGTAGAAATCCTCAGACCATGCGAATTCCATTCATCTTTCTGACTGCTAAATCCGAGAAAGAAGATGTACGGAAAGGGATGAGTCTGGGTGCCGACGATTATATCGTAAAACCTTTTGATGAGACTGATTTACTTACTGCTGTTGAGAATCGACTAAAGAAGTTTGAACTCATACAAGATGGTAAGCCGGGAGGTAGAACGAAGATTGAAGGCGATTTGTTCCTAAACAGTTACGAAAAGAACTACGATAAAAAGGAACTGATCTACCACGAAGGTGAAACACCAACCCACGTCTATCAATTACAGGATGGCAAGGTAAAACTTACGCGTTTAAGCGATGACGGAAAAGAAATGGTGCTGGATCTTTTAAAGCCTGGCGACTACTTCGGGTATTGGTCTGTTTTACAGCGCCACGACACGACTGAAAGTGCTGAAGCTCTTGAACCTTGTAAAGTAAAACACATTCCAACGGCCGATTTTCTTGAAGTGGTGGAGCATGAGTCTGAAATAGCCACGCAGTTTATCAAGTTGTTGAGCAACAACCTACTGGCACAGCAATACAAGATTGTTGAGCTGGCGTACAACTCGGTTCGAAAGCGTGTAGCGAGTGCCCTTGTTGAATTAGCAGATAAGTACACGAGTGACCCAAGCGAGCCATTTAGTATGGCCGTATCTCGTGAGACACTTGCCGGTATTGCCGGTACCTCGGTTGAGTCTGCAATTCGTATGCTCTCTGAATTTAAATCGGACGGGTTGGTAGAAGTGAACAAAGCCAACATCAAAGTTTTACAGTACGATAAGCTGAAAAACGCTCCGTACTGATAATTATCATATAGCTTCCTGACCAAACCTCTGAAAAGAGGTTTTAAAAGCCACTCCTTTGTGGATTAAGATGATTTTAGAGATCTCAGGGGAGGAGTGTGCAAAATTGCTCGAGCGGAACAACACCACTGTGTTGGATGTTCGCAGCTATGCGGAGTATAAAAGCTTTCGCATTCCCGGTGCAAAGCACATCGATCTTTTGGGGCAATCTGTTCTAGACGAATTTGACCGTCTCGATCCCGATAAACGATATTTAGTTTACTGTACTGTGGGTGTACGGAGCAAATCGGCAGCGAAAATTCTGGAGCAGTTGGGTTTTAATGAAGTTTATCATCTTTCGGATGGAATTCTGAACTACAGCGGAGACAAAGACGAAACCGCACTCTAATTTCCGGAACTAGGCTCGTAGGTTGATACGTGTCGCTCTTTCTTTTCCGGGTAAATGTCGTCTATCGTAACCAAGATTCCAGTCTCTTCTACATCCCCAAAATCTGGATTTAGCGCTGTACCAAAACACTTCATCGTTGGACTAAGCTGCATATAGTTATTGAACAGCGGTGGAACAGCATCACCCTTGTTTCGAGCGAACTGAGTAAGTAATTTGTGTGCTTCCTTAAAACCGAGCCCTTTAACAGATTCCATAAATTCAGAGACATCTGTTGTAATTCGCATAGGGTGTTTGGCTCGAACCAATTCCTCTTGGTCTGCGAAAAAATGTTCCATGAAAGCCATAAAATCCTTATATTTGTCATGCTTGGCAAGAAAATTGTGGATTGATTGAAAACCAGGCCTCGTATCGAAAAAGTGTATAAAACGTATCTCAAATAAAATTCAATGA
>CAJXLR010000268.1 GCA_913056425.1 uncultured Bacteroidota bacterium | reverse complement strand
CTTGACCCGCTTCATCGTGGTGGTCCTCAACAAATCCGAATGAGAGTGCAGTGCGAGATGGGATGGCCTAGACGACGACTCGAAGAAGAGTTGAAGGCAAATATTGGGATACCTGAACGGTCTAGGGTGCTTTACGATGTTGTTTGTTCCCGAATCCCTTCATGGCAAGGAGATCAGTTCGTCAAACCGTTTGTCGCTGACGCTGGAACCGTTCAGGATATGGGGATCGAGGAAGACGCACGGTTGTCGGTCGAGTTTATTCAAGCTCAAGTAGAAAAGAAAAAAAAGAAGAATAAGCGGACCATTGTTGAAGCACCTCCTCCCGTACGTAAAGGGGACCAAAAGAAGAATAAGCGGACCATTGATGAAGCATGACAGCCTCGCGTACGTAGAGCGGGATTCGACCGGGCTGCGAAAGAGGAATACTACAAAAATGGCCTTGACAATGTTAAGAAGGCTTTAGTAGCAGATGCGGCGGAGGTAAAGAAACAAAAGCAGGCGGCTGATCGGGCGAGGAAAAGAAGAGAGGCAAACAAGAAAAATAAGTTGGCTAGAACCGGGGACGCCATCGCACAATCGACCAAGTTTAAGGGAGAAGGGCGACTTCTTGGCGGAGGGGATGTAGCTTCGAAGGGAAACAAAGACGATGCAATTATTGAACGCCTTATTGCTGGAGAGAATGTGGATGGAGCTTTCGATGAGGACGATAACAATCTCATTATTGCGGGTGGTAAGGTTAAAATTAAGTTGGGAAACGAGGACGAAGCGATGATTGCGATAGGGACATTGGTTGGTGGTAAAGGCAGTAAAAACAAAATTTTCAAGAAGGCGGTCAAAACAGAACTTACCGTTCGCAAGAAAGATGAAAGCACACAAAATCAGATTGCTTGTGTCAACGCGGGTACATTTAATTTCAGTCCGGTTACTCATGAACAATTGTTGACTATTACTCATGGTAGTGGTCGCACACTTGACGAGTCGAGCAATAGCAAAAAGATTGTGCCGGGAATTATTATGGTGAAAATTCCACTCGTTATGACTGGTGGTAGAAATGAATATGAGGAGAGGATCATCAAAGTAAGTGACATTGATACAATCAAAGACCGCCTCCTATTGTTTGAATTTGCCTGGAAGCACAATTGGCATGAAGCCAAATACACCATGTATTCATTGAACGAAAAGCAAAACCACTTGTTCTGGTCGATAGTATATCACGCAAAATCGTCTGATCGTTTCGTGAAGGGTTCAAGCTTTCGAGATATGCTGGAAATCATTTTGCCGTCTACAGAAAACCATGCGTCTAGCCTCGAAACGTTACTCGATCGAAATGAGGAATTGAAGACAGCAATGAAAGATGCAGACATTGAATTGGAGGAGGAATTCCATGTAGATTGGGATCGAGTGTGTTCACGTGAACAACGTTGTCGTGACCCACTTAATATAGACTCGTTTTGACAGCTGAGGGGAAGAAAGTAGGATTCCTTGTAAACTGGGATTGAATGTTTCTTTAGATTATAGTACTATTTCTACACAAGTTAGTAGTGAGTCTTTAATATAATGCCTAAGTAGTATTTCATAGCTCTAGTCTTGTCATTTCTTGTTCCATCTGGACGACAAAACCATGATCTTTTTCCAATCTTGAGCTTGTATTGTTTAGAATTGGCCAACCTATCACTTTATTCACTTCCCCCTTTGTCATGCCCGTATAATCCATTCGCATTCTTGGTCCACAATGCAGCGGGACTATGCAAATGGCAGCATTAGTAAAATCCAATACGGCCGTCCTTCGCCAAGGCTTGTTGCAATGTTCCCTGATCAATTCCCTTCCTTCCTGACTAAATAGCATGTTTCCCAGGTCCTCACTGTGAATCGAGACCATTCTCGATCCACGTTCCCCTCCCATAATAATCCAATCATCACCGACCTTGAGAACTGGCACGAAGTGATAATCCTTCGGAGCATTACCCGGGTACCATAGCGTAAAGTGAAGAATGAAAAAGTTGGCATCTCTGATGAGATCGTTGAAAAGTGGAATATTTTCGTCGAACCGCCCATCAAAGTATTTCACATAATTGTCGATACGGGTATCGTCGTGGAAATCATTTGGAAGACGACGACTGCCATTGGGACCGGAGATAACTCCGTGGGTGATCAACGCATTTATCAACGTTCTGTCGTTTGTCACTTCAGTACCTCCGTTTCTATCTAGCACTTCCTGTGGCATAGTTTCTGTGAAGAAGTGACGGCTGAAAACCGGATTCTGGGTGATGTTCATGATGGTATTGAACATACAGTCTCGGTTGTCAGCAGAGTTGTACACGAAGAGCAGAAACCGTACACGATTCGGTTCCCTATTGCGCTTCTTCCCCTGAGTGGGCGACGCCTTCATGCTTGGTGCATTTCTGGGTGGTGTTACTTTCATGGTCTCAACCTGGTTGGTAATGTTGCTAGATTTGTGTCAAAAATATCTTTTGTGTCTTGTGTGTTTCCATGGTATCTTTCCCCTCTCTCGATGCGTTCTCCAGGAGAGATCTTACGTAGGAATCAGTATAAAGACATTGTTAAAAATTCGCCAAGTTAGGCCAGTTTTTCATATAGGTACTACCTAACTATAAAGTTGATCATTACCTTGTCGTTCAAACAGGATAATAGCTTATGCAACATACAAGAGCAGACAAGAGCCACACACCATACATCCCACATCCACATCGCTTGATCCCAACAATGACAAGAGCCACATACCATACATCCCACATCGCTTGTTCCCAACAATGACTAAAGCCCCTATCATGGAGTCGCGTGGGTCACGTGATGAACGAGAAAGATCAGATAGATACGACACTAACAACAGTAGCAGAATTATCAGTACAGCGGCGTTTGGTAATATTATTCCGTGCTTAAATCAACTTCCTCCCGGTATTTGCTTCCATCTCTTGGATCTCTGGGATGAATTCGTATCGATGCCCGCAGGAATTGTTAGACTGGAAAGACCGGTGACAAGATCACGCTACTACTATTGGTGCGTAAGTTATATGCTAAACGAAATATTTGGATCGGTAACGCCTTACTTGGAGACGACAATGGAGAGACCGATGCGGAATCTTACTGTTGAAGACGGAAGCAACCATGATAATGATGAAGAACATGAAGAGGTCATAGTACGTGTTGACGGAGAAGGTCGTGATATCGACGCACATGACGAAGTTGAGACTGAAGGAGTGGGAAGTAGAGTTGAGGAGAATGATGACAGTAAAGAAGATGGTCATGTTAGGTTCTCCTTTTGGTCGAATACTTTCATGATGCTCGATGTACCATGGCCTAGAGAGATCAACAAAGAATGGGTGTTCTCAGTTTCTAAACTATGACAACACTAAATA
>CAJXLR010000267.1 GCA_913056425.1 uncultured Bacteroidota bacterium | reverse complement strand
TCATTTCTGGATTACGACTATCGTGGAACCATGCTTGGTTTCGGTGCAATGGCTATGAACATTCATGTTGCAGCACTGAAGTTTGGGTATAAAAGTACATGTCACTTTACCTTTAACGAGAATTTCCCGTTGGTAGCATACTACACCTTTGATACGAGTAATGAGGGCATTGACGACAGTGTGTATAAAGCGATGTTGGAACGTGGTTCTAATCGAACATTGGGTAATCACGAGCCTGTTACTGCAGAACAAAAGGAGTCCATCCAAAAATGGACAGAGTCAATCGAAGGGGCGTCAGTACAATGGTTGGAGCCGCCTTTCGATGATTTAGCTGAGGTACTCGGTGGTATTGAGCGAATTAGGTTAATGACCGATCGTGGTCACCATGATTTCATCGAGGAGATTCGATGGACAGAAGAAGAAGCCATTGAGACGAAAGATGGCATTGACTTAAGAACAATTGAACTCACTGAAACGGAAAAAGCAGGTCTCTCCATTTCTAAAGACTTTGATATCGTCCGAAAATTAAGAGACCTTAAACTCGGTGGTGGATTTGAAAAAATGATGCGGAATGCACTGGAACAGACCGGTGCTGTAGGGTTTGTACAAATGCCCCAGAATTCACGTGAATCATATTTCGAAGGTGGAAAGGCCTCTGCTCTTGCGTGGGTCGAGGCCACAAGGTTAAACTTAGGTTTTCACCCTGTAAGTCCTTCCACATTCATTTTTAACAGATATATACATGAAAGTACCGAGGTGCAGTTCGAGCCTTTCAAAGAAGAACTAGCCGAATTGCGTAAAAAGTTCAAATCGATATTGAATCTTAAATCGGACTCCGGGGAAATCTTCTTATTCAGACTTTTTAACGGAAGCCCGATAACGACAAAGTCACTTCGAAGAGATTTAGACCTCCATTATAAATACTTGAATTAGCTCAACATTTATTGAAAACGAAGTATAAAAATACCGTAAGCATTCAAGCTACTACATTCACAATTGTAGGGTTTCGAGCAATTGATCACCCAGAACTTTGTGATGAGTACATCGAAGGACACTGTAATGTCTTACGTGATTATGGTGTTACTTCGGTAAAAAGTAGTAACCCGAGCTGGAAAACTAACCCCAATGCATATTGCATCGTTGCAACTCGAGATGGTGAAATGCTTGGTGGTATTCGAATCCACAAAGTCCATCCTGACTACCTACTCCCAATGGAAGAAGGTGTTTCCAAAATGGACCCAAAAGTATCGGATGAGATAGATGCTCACACTGAGGAAGGTTGTGGTGAACAGTGTGGTTTATGGAACTCCAAACGAATTCGCGGATACGGTATAAGCTGGATTCTCGTTAATGCGTCCATAGCGATACTGCCACAACTTGGCGTTAAAAAGCTTTACGGTTTAGCCTCTGATTACAGCATGTATCTGTTTTCTCCCGCTGGATTCGTGATACAAAAACAGTTCGGAAACAATGGGGATTTTGAATATCCAACCGACAAATACATCGCTCGTGTGGTGATGATTCCAGACTGTGAAAACTTGACTACAACCGCTGATCGTGAAAAAGAGTTCATGGAACTTATACGAAAACAAAATACTTTTAAACGATCGATTGTAGTAAATCAACTGAAACTCAATCTTTCCTTTAAACTCAACTTTGATGAATAGACTGTTACTTGTATTCTCGGTAATTCTATGCGCGATTTCTGCTTCTGGGCAGTTCCTGAAGCTAGATAACCCGGACTCTTACGAGCTGCGGTCCAAGTACTTCACTTTTTTCGAAGATGCATCAGGTGAAATGAAATTCGCTGATATTGAGAAGTTACCCAACGACTCTTTTCAAGCGTACGACAAGGCTGTATTTAACTTTGGATTCACCACTAGTCGCTTCTGGTTGAAAACGACCATTCAGAATGAATCAGAACTCGACGAACTGTTTTTTGAAATTGGGCAGACAAGTACAGACGAGGTTCACCTATACATAAACGGGAAACAGTACATAAGTTCAGACAAAGAACCGTTTCATGAAAGGTCCATAAAAGACCCTAAACCCATTTTTAGGGTTCCCTTCAGGCCCGGCGATACAAAAACTGTTTTTGTCATGCTATCGGGTGCTGATGAACTTGTGGTTCCAATTCATGTTGGTTCAGCAGATATCATAATTGGGCGCAGCCAAGTAAGGGAAACACTGTTTGGGCTGTTTGCTGGAATCATGTCCGTTATGATTCTATACAACCTTTTCTTATTCATTTCATTGAGAAGTAGCATATACCTATATTATGTTATGAATATCCTGTCTCTGTTCATTGGTCAATCTTCTCTTGTTGGTTACGCTAGCAAGTATTTTTGGCCCGCGAGTGGATACTTGGCAGACAAATCGGTAATAATATTCCCACTACTCTCCATTGTATTCGGCCTCATATTTGCCTCCAAGTTTATAAACCTTGGTAGGCATATATCATGGGCGGTAAAGCTGCTGTATGTCTTCATGGGTATAAGTGTTATTGGGATAATCCTCAGCCTAACCGGTAAACATACCATAGCCTCCATTGTGCTGAACGCAAATGGATTCATGTCGGCCACATTTGTGATTGGTGTCTTCGCAGTTCTAACTCGTCGAAATGTAAACTCTGCTCGACATTTCTTAATTGCATGGACCATATTCCTAATTGGGGTGATCCTTTACGTTCTCCGAAGTTTAAACGTTCTGGGTTACAGCTTACTCACCAACTACTCTATGCCAATTGGAGCAGCGGTAGAAACTGTATTGCTTTCTTTTGCATTAGCTGATCGAATAAACACCCTAAAAAAACAGCGCGAGGAGTCACAGCGACGCATGTTGATGGAGGTCAAGAAGAATAACGACTTGACGCGCAACCAGAATAAAATGCTGGAGCAAAAGGTGAAACAACGCACAACAGAGCTTGAGGAAATGAACAACAACCTGCAAACAACCCTAGAGGACCTTAAATCGACACAAGGGCACCTGGTTGAAGCAGAGAAAATGGCCTCTCTAGGTCATCTTACCGCCGGAATTGCTCACGAAATCAATAACCCAATTAACTACGTTTCGTCTAACGTTGAACCTTTACGACAAGATTTAGCGGACATCCTTGAGGTTCTAGATGGATATAAGAAATACGCTGAATCAAGCGAGATAACTGAGCTCAAAGAACTGTTGGAGAAAGAGCAAGAACTCGATTTGGAATATGCAAGAAAGGAAATGCACGATCTGCTGGGTGGTATTGAAGAGGGTGCCCGACGAACCTCAGAAATTGTCCAAGGCCTGAAAAACTTCTCCCGAAGCGATGAAGATGAAGCTCAAAGTGCGGATATCAACCATGGTCTTCAATCTACACTCACCATTCTGAAGAGCGAG
>CAJXLR010000266.1 GCA_913056425.1 uncultured Bacteroidota bacterium | reverse complement strand
ATACCACATAAATTCATCGTTTCAAATGCAAGTGCTCCGGAAAAGAAGGCGCTACCAAATCGCAAACTAATCGTATTGCTTGGCACCACCGCAACATTCTTAATGGCTTGTGTGGTGTTATTGTTTATCGAACAACGCAAAAAAATTACCGTCTAGTTAGGGATGATCTCCAAAATCAATTTGGGGTGGTTTTACCTGATTGGTGTATTGTACGCCAGTCTGTGTGTTGTTGGTTTTGCATTCGACTTGTACGTCGTTGCAGCTCTACCTTTAGTTCCCATATTCTTCTGGGTGCTTTTTCACCACACGGATAAGGTAATCCTTTTCATAGCACTGGCTACACCGTTATCTATTCCGTTCAAGGATATAGGTGGAGGGATTGGTCTTTCGTTACCTACGGAGCCACTGATTGTAATGCTTTTTGCAGGAATACTATTTAAAATAATATCCGGCAAAGCATTCGACCGTCGTATTCTATTGAACCCAATAGTGATTGTCGCATTACTCAATATGGTGTGGTTATACGCAACAACCATTACGAGCACGCAACCACTTGTTAGCTTCAAGTACAGCCTGTCCTACACGTGGTATGTTGTAGTCTTCTTGCTTTTGCTAAGTCACTACTTTAAGAGTAAAAGAGCCATGAAAAGCTTTATCTGGCTTTTCTCAATTGCAACGACGGCTCTTACTCTCTATACCCTAAAGAATCATGCTGCTGAGAGTTTTACACGACTTTATGCATACACGGCCATGAGGCCGTTCCTTCCGGATCACGGTATGTACGCAGCTGCCATCTCATTTGCTTTACCACCGATGCTTGTGTTTGGCTTTTTTGGTCGTAAGCTTAAAATGAACTGGTTTGCCACATTGGTTGCATTGTCTTTTGCCCTGATTATAACGCTTGGGATCATTTTCTCTTTTACACGTGCCTCATGGTTAAGTGTCGCAATTGCGTTTGTCGTTTTTGCTCTCTTATTGGCTAAGGTTCAGTTTAAAACAATGATGACAGTAGCCGTTTCGTTTCTTGCCCTGTTCCTGCTCTTTCAGAACGTAATTTTCTCAGAATTGGCGCGAAACAAACAGGATTCTGACGACGATATCGCGGCGCATCTTCAGTCCTTTAGTAACATCAGTACAGATCCTTCGAATTTAGAGCGCTTAAATAGATGGAGTTGTGTATATCGGATGTTCCAAGACAAGCCCGTTACAGGTTTTGGTCCGGGCACATACACATACGAATACGGTCCTTATCAATTGCCTCATGAGATGACCATCATCAGTACCAACTCCGGAGACCTAGGAAACGTCCACAGTGAATACTTGAGACCATTTGCCGAATCAGGATTGATTGGGGGGTTATTATGGATTGCCTTAGTACTGGCGACCATGCAGCAAGGATTCAAGGTGTATTACGAAACTAGAGATCATGAAATCAAGGGTTTAGTATTATGCTGCCTTCTGGGACTCGTCACTTACTTTATACATGGGTTCCTGAACAACTACAGTGAATTCGATAAAATCGCCGTTCCCATGTGGGGTTTTATTTCTGTTATTGTGGCTTCTCGTGTTTACTTGAGCAAACAAGAAGCGTCTGATCACAAACTGAATCCATAAATTTACTTCTTCGAAGCTCCGATTTCGAGATCTTGGGTTCTAATCTTTAAAATCTCCCCTGGAGCCATGCCATGTCTCTTCACGTATCGAACGAAAATTACGATCTTCAATTACGAAAGAGCACTAACAAGAAAAGGCAGCTTCCCAGCTGCCCTTCAGACCCTAATTGAATGAATATGAATTTTTTGTCGCTAACTAACTATCCTTCAACTACAGTAATTATTATGATGAAAAAACTTTACGCCTAACTAAAGGCGAAACATGTGCCTTTTTAGAACGAGTCAAGCCCAATCTTCCTAGATAGCTGATTACCAGTCCACTACAAAATAAAGGAATCAGGCAAGCAACAGGATGATGTACTTTTTTATAGACAACTACTCCTCAACTTCCGGAGTCTTAACTTGTCGGTAGAAGAGAATTAGCTCGTCGAGATACGAGCCGGTTAGTGATAGATTCTTCAGCTTTAACTCTTGTTCGGCTCCCTTGAATTTTTTGTATACCAACACATTTTCTCTTACGATATCAATTCGGTCGAGCTCATCCCAACCGTAGTGATGTCCTTGTATGGTTATCCCATGAATAGTGATCTCAAGCACAGTAACATTCCTGCGCCATATCGACCGAATCGTATAAAATACGCCAAGCAAGCCAACACCAAAGAATACAGCGCTCAGCACTTTTAACTCGACAAGAGTCTCGTTTACAAATAGCAATGCAAAAACCCCCATCAGGATCAATTCGAATAATAACATCCAAACAAGATTGGCAAACCGGTAGTGCACAACAATCGGCCGTTTGTCTTTGTATCGCTCTTTGGCGTCCTCAATATAGCTTGCACGCACTACAGCCATTTGTTCGTCGAATGCCTGCTTGTATGCTTTCTTCTTTTTACCAGACCAGAACAAGAAAGGCTTCTTCCATGTCTTCAGATAAGATGTTCTGGCAAATTCGTAGGTGGTTTTCGGGTTATGAGAATGCAACACCATCCAATTTAGCCAACGTGGAGTGTAATAGAGAGACCATAAAAACCAAATCAGCAGGTAGATTGCAAGTCCAACAAGTGACCAAAGCACCGGAACCACGCCAAGATACACTCCGTAACTAGCAGCGGAAATCAGAACGGCTGCAACGATTGCCGGCCAAATACGTATGCGCCAGAGGCCTCGGCGATGTGCTTGAATTGCGCTTACTCTTCCACTTTGCATGTTCAGTTGTTTTGGATGGTCCCAAGATAAGGACATTCTAGAATCTGGGATGTACCGGGGTAGTTAATCTCTGATTTTTCGTATTTGAAGCACTCATGTAAGCCAATGGTGTAATTCGAATCGCCCATGCTTACCTCAATATCGTTCATAGAGAACTGACTCGGATGTTCATGACCGGAAGCCATCGCTAACTCAAGCAATTCTTTTCGATAAGTTTTAGCATAATTGGCAAAACGATCTGATTTTAACGGAACGTCAATACCAGCTTGCAACCATTTGTTTTGAGTGGCTATTCCAGCTGGGCACCGGTTAGTATGGCACACTTGAGCTTGAATACAACCAATACTCATCATGGCTTCTCGCGCTACGTATATCAAATCTGCTCCCATCGCGAATGCTTTTGCACCTTGCGCCGGTAACCCGAGTTTTCCCGCGGCAATCCAGACCACGCGATCCGCGATTCCCTTTTCACGAAACAATTTATAAACCGCACTAAAACCATAAAACAATGGCAGTGCCATGTGATCTGCAAAACTTGGCGGTGCGGCTCCTGTACCACCTTCACCACCATCG
>CAJXLR010000265.1 GCA_913056425.1 uncultured Bacteroidota bacterium | reverse complement strand
AAATCTGAGCTGTATGACGAATTAGTGCATCTCGAAATGCTTACGTCGGATAACATGTTATCCCTCCATTCCGATCGTGTCTGGGGACGAACAGACCCTGTAAAAGTATTTGATGGAGCTTATCACTTACCTCGTCGAGAGTTTCCCGATTTTAAACTGTTCGATATACTTCATGCGAAGAGGTACACTCAAGTTTTTGCCGAGAATGAATTACAGGATACAGCCTATATCAAGCTCAAGGAAATGCTTGCTGTATATGTTAATCGGATCAAGTCTGGCGAAGAGTGGGCCATGATAGACACGACAGGGATAAAGAAGTTGGAACCGGGAGACACGACCACGTTAATGCCCCTCATTGCTCAAAAGCTTCATGAAATGCAGGTAATCTCAGAGGCTGAGATGAAGGAAGCTGATTCGAATCAGTACCCAAAAAGCTTTGCTAAATACATCCGTCGCTTTCAACAACGATTTGGCTTGTACGACGATGCCATTCTAGGGCGAAGAACCTTTGGATTACTCAATATATCTCTGCAAGATCGTGCAAATGAGGTGTCGGCGAATATGGAACGAATCAGGTGGTTTAAACTACCCGAAGAAAAGCCCTATGTATCTGTTAACCTCCCATTTTTTGAGTTAACACTACACTACGAAGACAGTATTCAGAAAATGGCCACGTGTATTGGTAAGCCCCGAAAACACGATTACAACGACCGGATGGAGCGCTACAAAAAAGAAGGTAAGGCTTGGTTGAGACCTCCGGATCATGAGACACCTCAGATCTACAGTAAGATTGCATATATGGTGATTAACCCAACCTGGACCGTACCAACCAGCATAGTAACACGGGAGATGTGGTGGAAAATGAAAACTGATAGTCACTATTTGGCGGATGCTGGCTATGGTGTCTTTTACAAGAAAAAGGAAATTCGGTCAGATACAATCAATTGGAGAAAGTTCAACCCACGAAAGCTACCGTTTGAGATCGTTCAGAAATCCGGAGAAGCGAACGCTTTAGGTAAAGTGAAATTTATATTTCCAAACAAGTACAGCATCTATCTTCACGACACTCCGCAAAAATCAAAGTTTAGTTGGACCGGTCGTGCGGTCAGTCATGGCTGTGTACGTGTAGAAGATCCAGTTTTGCTCGGAGAGTTTGTTACACAAAACATCGATACCATGGATTCGGACGACTTTAGGATTCACATGGGGTATAAACCCCGTGATCCAATCCGGTTGGAAGAATATGATCCTGAAGATAGTACTGCACATATTCAGCCTATCGACGAAACACATGTAGTTTGGCTTAACAAACGAATGCCGGTCTTCTTCTTGTACAGAACAATAGCTTTCTCAGAGGATTGGGAGGTGCAATACAGAAACGATGTTTACGATAAAAATCGCTTAATCATCAAAGCAATGTCTTTCTAGAGGTATACGAAAGGTCGATCCCTCTTGCCGGGAAGTGTATTCCCAAAGCTTACTTAAACCTGGATGTTGGATATTGGGTGTTGTTAATAGGTTTTGTCCGATATTTGAGCGACGCCACCATGAATAAAATCCGTCGTAGAATTAAGTATGCGGTTGTAGTATTGCTAATCACTTTCTGTGTTAATGAGTCATTAGCCCAACGACCAATCAGGCCAACGCAGCCGTTTTCCATGGTATACTACCACATGCCATTCCAGTTCTTTCGAAATGGTACAAAATCCAAACTTGAGTTAAACATCAACGACCGATTTGTACTGAGTCTTCAGAACAAATCCATATTTACGTATAACCCGTTTTTCTACATACAACCTGGAAGCGATCAACCTACAGTTAAGACAGTAGTTCAGGATAATTATATTCTTAACCAGAGCTTCCGCTTTGGATTTAAGAATTATCTCGGCAATTACTCTCAAACATTTCACGGTTACTATGTTGAACCGTATCTGGAAACCGGTGCAGGGAGGGAGTCCTTCTACAGTAGCTTAGGACCAGGTTTTGGGAAAGAACTTTTATTAAACACGTTCCGGTATAGACGTGTCGGCATCATGGTAGGGCGCCAGTATACGTTATATGATCAAGGCGTTGTAGATTTAGGCTGTGGTATTGGATACAACCAAATGATTAGCGGAGAACGCAGATATACCCATAGTGGTTTCAACACACCCGACAATTCTGCATATGCTACGTTTACGGTAGCTTTTGGCATTGGAAGGATAGAAGAACAACGCAAACTCCCTAGGAAGCCTACGCTTGTTGATAGTTTGGCACTAAATCACGCCCTGTTAATAGACGGGAACGCGATTATTCATGGAGGAATCCAATTGGATTGGCTTACAAAAAACCAAGGAAAAGGAATGTGGCACTTTTATGGGCGGTACCGAAGAACAGCCAACGCCCCGATAAAAATATCAGAAGCAGATTCTGCTCAGTCTCTGATGCTTGGTGCGGAGTATCGATATTACCCTTATGCAAATTCGTATCGCAACGGGATGTATCTAGGACTTGGCTATGCATATGAACACTCCCGTGCATATTTCCCCGGAAACGAGTCAGGTGATCCCCCGGTAGTTGCATTGTTTGATCCTCATCACTTTGCTACCACGATTGGAATGACCACGACGTTGAATCATATTCTTATGCTAGATGTTTATTTGTCTAACATACTCACACTGTCAAAAGCCGGGGCTGGTAAACTCTATGGGCGAATAAATGATGCAACAGGAGTAAGAACTGAACTTGGGGTTAAATTTGGCCTCGCAAGATTTAGAAGAAAATGAATTTAACGGATAAGGTATGCGTCATTACTGGCGCAAGTTCGGGGATAGGGAAGGAGTTGGCTGTCCAACTTCTTGAAAAAGGAGCGGTAGTTTACGGGTTAAGCCGGCGAAGTCCGGAAATCAATCATCCGAATTTCACTTTTATCACGACTAACGTTAGGTCATTTGATGCAGTAAAAGATGCATTTGATGAAATACTAAAGAAGTCACCAACGGTTGATGTTTTGATTAATAATGCCGGCTTAGGTTACTTTGGTTACATCGAAGATCATACATTGGAGCAATGGCATGAGATGTTTGAAACCAACGTTAATGGGATCTTCTATACATCAAAGTTGGCCGTTCCTATGATGAAAAAACAGGAACGAGGGCATATCATTAATATCGCATCGACAGCCGCCATCGAAGGGTATCCACAAGTGAGTGGGTATTGTGGGACTAAGTTCGCAGTCAAGGGCATGTCTCAATCCATGTATAAAGAGATGCGTGATTTTGGTGTTAAGGTAACATGTGTTTATCCCGGTTCTGTTAAAACGGATTTTTTCCGAAACTCAGCTATTGAGGTTCACGATTACATGCTTATGCCAGCTGATGTAGCGCAAATGATTGTGCATGCGCTGGAAACACCGGATAACTT
>CAJXLR010000264.1 GCA_913056425.1 uncultured Bacteroidota bacterium | reverse complement strand
AATTCCGGTTAACAAAATCTTTGTATTCTCCTTATCAGCAATGCTTTTCCCTTTCCTCAACAAGCTTTGCAGTTGCTTCTCCATCTTAGAAAAGCAATCTCCGGTAAACTCAAATGGGTCGAGGTTAATCTCAAGATTAAATCGCGCTATTTCGGTAGTATAATGTTCATCGCCAATTTGCTCCAACAACTTCATGTTGTTTAGAGCCGGTTTCAATCGATCGTCAAGTAAAACGAGTTCTTGCTCTGCCCCAATTCTATTGATTTTAGACTCGATCATCCCATTCTCAAGCATGTAGTCTAACGCACGGATTTCGTTTAGCAAGCGCTTTGTAAATGCTCGCTTTTGCGTAGAATCTGAAAACTGGGATATTGCGTGTTCACCCATACATCGGAATATTAACCTACCAAAAATACACTTTTCCCCTACTTCACCTCAATGAGATTTATCTTGCGGTTTAGAAGTAAGTCATTGAATGACTGGAGTTTGACGGTTTTTAATTCATGATATCGGTCAAGTTGTTCCCGTATTTGAACCTCGAGTTCACGCTTCACGGCTTTGGCTTGTTCAGTTGGACCAAAATTGCCCATGCTTACCAGCGCATTTAGATGCGCAAGTTTGTTGTTTAATTTAATCGGGAAGTTTATCGGGTCTTGATTGCTTCGATTCTTAGTCTGATAGAGCATGTTAATAATATCGGATAGCTCTCGTACCAGGCTATCTCCTAACACTTTGATATCATCATCCTTCTTAAATTTCCGATCTCCCATAAATTGGTTCAAACTGCCTTGAAGCGTTTTCATACTTTCAATCGCCTCATGTGTGCTATCAAGCAGCAATACCGACTCAAACAGAAAATCAAACTTTTCGGTATAATCTTCCTCGGTTGCTTCTGAATTAGGATTAATATCGATTTGGAATTCTGCCTTTTGAGTGCGGTCTTTAAAGTGTATTCGGAAGTAATACTTACCAGGCTTGGCTCTCGGACCGGCAGTAGACGCCCACCACAATATCATGCCATCCAGGCGTTTGGCGCCTGCATAGCGCATGTTCCAATCAAAGTAATTGACACCTTTTAACGGATTGATGGTTAACGTATCTGCTGAGAATTTGATGTTGCTATAAGTGCGTGCAACTCTTCCATCTGGATCAATCAAATCAATAAACAAGGTATCCTTTTGGCTAAGTGAATCGGCTAGATGGTAGACCAATGTAGCCTTGTCGCGTCCAACCAAATGAGCACCCTCGGCACCAAGGATGGTGACATCTTCTCTCAGCTCTTTCTGATTCATAGATCGAACAGCATCTAACTGGTCAATAATCCAGAAGCCTCGACCTTGTGTAGCGATAATCAAATCGTTCTCCTTAACTGTCATATCTGTGATTGGCACAACAGGTAGGTTGAGTTGCCAAGCATGCCAATGCTCCCCATTGTCGTATGATATGTATAGGCCTCTCTCTGTTCCGGCAAACAATAAGCCCTGTCGCACTGGATCCGCCTGAAGAGCACGCACAAAATGTTCATCTGCAATGCCGGTAACCTGCAGCTCTGCTTTAGCACCATAATCGGTTAGATAATAAACATACGGTTTGTAATCGCCGTTCTTATAGCTTGTGGCCACAATCCAAGCACACCCTTTGTTGAAAGGGTCCTCTTCTATCGAATTGATCATGGTCCATTCAGGCAGTTTCTTCGGCGTTATATTTTTCCATGTCTTACCACCATCGCGCGTTATGTGAACCAACCCATCGTCTGAGCCTACCCAAATCACCTTCGCTTCTTTCTGTGATTCCACCGCAGCGAAAATTGTACAATAGTACTCCACACCGGTGTTGTCTTGAGTTATCGGCCCACCACTTGAGACTAATCGAGATGAATCGTTACGGGTGAGATCGGGGCTAATTATCGACCAGGAATTTCCGTAATCATAGCTCACATGTAGATGATTGGACGCAGCATATAATTTCTTGTCGTCATGCGGGGAAAAGAACAATGGAAAATTCCATTGGAAACGATATTTCATGCCTTCTGCGCCGTATCCCATCGGATTGTCGGGCCAAACGTTTATTGCGCGATTGTCTCCGGTTTCGTGATTCTTCATCGTCAAATATCCTCCGTAGCTGCCGGCGAATACAATGTCATCGTTGTTCGGATCTACAGCCATATGTGCACTCTCTCCACCGGCCGTGACCTCATAACTTCCGCTGATGTGATTCACACGCATGGTAGAATTGTCTTGTTGAGCGCCATAAATGCGATAAGGGACGTAGTTATCTGTGCTTACCCGATAAAATTGCTCAGTCGGTTGGTTATGATAGGTAGACCATGTATTGCCGCCATTCATGGAGACCTGTCCTCCTCCGTCATTCCCCGTAATCATGCGCTGGTTGTTATTTGGGTCAATCCATAAATCGTGATGATCCACATGAGGCGTGTTGATGGCTTTGAAGGTTTTACCGCCATCCATTGATTTCTGGAAGTAGACATTCATCGTATACACGGTATTGGCGTCTTTGGTATCACAATAAACTCTAGAAAAATACCAAGCTCGTTGCCGTATTTTACCCTCCCCGTTCACGCGCTCCCAAGATTCTCCACCATCTTCACTTCGATACAAACCGCCCTGGGTTGCATGTTCAATCATCGCATATACAAGTCGTTTTTGAACGGGAGACGCACTAATTGTAATCTTACCAACTATTCCCTCTGGAATTCCCGGTTTCGACATCAAATTTTCCCAAGTTTCGCCACCATCCTTACTTCGCCACAATGCTGATCCTTTGCCACCACTTGAGAAGCTGTAAGGACTGCGTCTTACCTGCCATGTTGAGGCATACATGACACGATGGTTTAATGGATCAATGATTACTTCGTTACATCCGGCACTATCATCGTTGTAGAGTACTCGTTTCCACGATTCTCCACCATCAACAGACTTATACAAGCCGCGTTCAGTCGAATTAACATAAAGGTCGCCAAGCACCGCGGCAAATACTGTGTTGGCCTCTTTAGGGTGAACCGCAATTCGTGGAATATGTCTACCATTTTTCAGTCCAACAGATTTCCATGAAATCCCGGCATCGTCGCTTTTCCAAACACCGTAACCAAATGAAACATTGCCTCTTAAGCTTTCTTCTCCTTGCCCCACATAAATGATATTATCATCGCTGGGTGCGATTGCGATGCTTCCAATGCTTCCACCGAAGTAGCCATCAGAGATGTTTTTCCATGATTGTCCCCCATTATCGGTTTTCCAAACTCCTCCACCTGTGCTTCCCATGTAGAAAAGATTTGGGTTGTTTAAATCGCCAACCACTGCTGTAGATCTCCCTCCCCTGCTTGGTCCCAAATTTCTGAACTTCAGGTTTGTAAAATAATTTGTATCGAGCTGTTGCGCTTCCAAACCAATTGCTAAAAG
>CAJXLR010000263.1 GCA_913056425.1 uncultured Bacteroidota bacterium | reverse complement strand
GTTTCATATGGCTTGACACCCTCCGACATATCATTTTCACCAACATAAATTACGAAAATTTCAGGTTGATACGGTTGAATAATTCTATCAGGACTTCTTTCAAACCTTGACGAATTATATTCTCTTGTAGGAAGCGGTGCAGGAATGGGATTTCTATAATTTGAAGGATCACGTCTATCATCATTTGATGATGTGTTAGTGTTAGATTTATTAGGACTTTGAAGGAACCTATCTAAATTAACTGTTCCCACAGTTGATTGAGGCTTTGTAGGGCTTTGGAAATATTTATCTGTATTGACAGAGCTATTAGAGCTGTTACTGTTTCTAACAGATGGACTTCGAATATACTCACTTAAATCAACTGAAGTGTTAGGACTTTGGAGATACTTATCTACATCAACTGAAGTGTTAGGACTTTGTAAAAATTTATCTACATCAACATTGCTAGACCTTACATCTTGAATTCCTTTATTTAACGCATTAAAAAATTCGTCGCCACCAGCCATCCGCATACTAACATCAGACCATTTCTTACGATTATTATTTCTCATCTGTATTAGATTGTGAAACTATCCTTATTGTAGTCTAATTGTAGATTACCTCTTCTTAATAAGCCTCCTATTGTAAGCACCATTGAGTCCACAGCATCGTCATGTTGACTGTGTCCAAAGTTTAATAGCTCTTCTTCAAGTACATCCCATTTGCGCCATTTATTCCATATCACACGTTTGTGCTCATACAGACCAAGCACCCCCCTCAGCCTGGCTAATTTATCACCTTTAAATCCTTTTACTGGTGAGCAGTGCAAGTTATAAAGTGCACGGTCTTCAAACATAATACGTTTAAAGTCACCTTCAAATGATGTTTGATATGCAACAGCTTCAGGCCATATGATGCACGGTGACATCGTTGGAAAATATTGCCCTTCGTCGTTCTCTTGAAGAATGTTCCAATCTGCGAGCATTTCACATAAGGTATCCATTTTTTCAAGATTGCCCATTGTTCGAGCACGTCTCTGGTCAATCATATAAATCTTCCCTTCTTTAACACCTCCAAGTGTCATTACAGTCCAGTCATTCTTTTCACTTAATCCGGCACTCAAGTCAATGCCTACGCCTAAGCAATCGTAATCTTCTGGAACTTCTTGTTTTACAATTAGCTCGGGTGAGATGCCAACGTCCGTATTACGTACAGCAGTGTTGAGGTACTGATATGCAAATGCAACACGGTCTTCTGACTTACGTTCATTTAGATATTTCATTGACCAGAACTCAGGCCAATATGAACGCTGTTTACCTTCTGCGTCTGTTATGACTGCTTTTTGAATGATTTGTTTCCAGTTATTTTTGGGAATAAAAAGTGTTGCGTGGATATCGTCAAAGTGGAATCTAGTTCCCAAACATATAGCTCGTGCTCCTTGGAACATAGTAGGTGCAATGACATTAGACCACGTCTGTTCCATCTCCCTTCTAATGTCTGGGTTATTAATGGACGCAGCTGATTTAATAGGGTCATCAATCAGAACGAGCTGTGATCGCTTGGATGTAATAGCGCCCTTAAGGCCTCCACACGCAATGGTGAAAGCTTCTTCACCTGCTGTATCAATCCCTGCAAAGTCATAGTCAATGCTCCAGTATTCGTCACTCCTTTTAATCTTTGATAGTCTCACCATAGGAAAGACTTCTCTGTACTTATTGCTTGTCAGGATGCCCTTGATTGTCGCTGACTTTGCTCTGCTGATGTCCACCATATAAGCGATGTACAGAATCCTCAGCATTTTTCCAGCAGCAGTGTGTCTGCCTATCATCCAAGCTGCAAACAAACCAAGGACAGTACTTTTCGCAGATCCACGCGGTGCCAGGATGGCAGTGTTTGGTCCTCCGATTCCCATCAAGCATTCACTATCCTCCCCTGTACATAGTTCTGTATGCCACTCCAACATATGCTTTGCTGGAGCTTTTCCCATAAAGACGCAGAAGTCCTTAAAGTCATCTCTTGCTCTTAGTACTTCTGGACTAGGCGGTTTGGTCGTAACCTTCGTCGCCGTCATTAATGCCGAACGTTTATAAGCTAATGCGATACTTGGTGTTGCCATAAAGCTAACTCTTTAGCTTTAGTTTAACGTACCCCAAATTGTTTAGCAGCTCTTTCCATTTGACGATTTTTTGCACGAGCTATTGCTTTACTTCTTTTGTCATATTGCCTAGATATATCAAAGGCAGCGCGTATATCGTTTGCATACTGCTCGGCTTCCATCTGACGTATGTTTGATGAATACCCAACCTTTGCCATTGGTGGCAATGCTTTAGCAAGTGTGCCTTGTAGCCTCAAGCCCTTGGTTTTCGCATCAATGATTTGCGGCAGTTCAGGTAAACCAGGCAACTGTGGTAAGTAAGGGCTTGCGTACTCTTGCATTACGTCAGCTCCGAATAGACCTTAGCCCACACTGCATTCATTGCATTATCAATAGGTTCTGCAAACTGTGGGTCATCCTTGAAGATGTTTGTTAGCTCACGCATAACTCTGTCAGCACCTGCGAGGATGAGGCCCCGTTTGTCAGTAGTTCGATTAAACCTTTCGGATGTCTCAATGTGAGAACGTAACTCTTTTTCCAAGGACGCCAACCGGGCAGCACCATCAGATCCTTTGATCTCGCCTGAGGTGATTGCCATCCGGAGTTCTTGTATGTCAGCGTGCAGGGAACTAATTTCACTGTTAAGTATTCCACGGCGGTCTAATTTTTTAAACTTCATTTTCACCCAACGATTTAAATCGTTAAATGTTCCGGTATATCCAACAATACCTGCATATACCCAAATTTCAATTACAGAGGGAGTGACCTCAGCAAATTCTATGAAGTCCTCACTCTCTGATGCAGGTAGGGTGTCCAGCCACTGGTCTACATAAGTTAAGTAGACCTTACCTGTTGTAGTAGCAGTCTTAGGCATTAGAAAGACCTCGCCAGTGAACGTGAACGTGCTCGCTGACGGTTAGACCGTTTTGCTGTCAGTTCGTCTTCAAAAGATGTTTTCGAATAATTGCCTGGTCTTTTCAATCCAAACGCAATTGAAGTAATTTGTCCACTACGTCGCTGATTTTATTTTTGGTCGGCGTATTTGATGAAAATGGCCAATTATTACGAAGACTAATTTTTTCTGTAGTGAAAACTTGAATGAATTTCGTTCAAGAATCCAATGAATTTCGTTGGATTTAAGAACTTGAATCCAAAGTTTTTCGAGTGAAGTTCAAAACCATTCGATAATAGAAAAGACCTCTTTTTTTCTTTCTTTTGCAAATACGAGACTTTTTTCGAGAAAAAAAATTATTTTGTTGATTCTGTGTATCGATAATGGTATATGGTTCACATGATAAACAATTGACATGACGATTCTTCGTGTTTTGTCGATTCGTCAAGGCTTTATTTACTCC
>CAJXLR010000262.1 GCA_913056425.1 uncultured Bacteroidota bacterium | reverse complement strand
ATTCTTTTCGTGAAGGAATTTCTCCGTTGCTTCTTCTTCATCCGAAGCCATGAAATACGACGTATGATCGTTGGTTTCACCTTTCTTTTTCCAGTTAATCGTATACGAATGGTCTGCTGCTTGTTCAGATGTTCTTTCCAAATAGGTTAAAACCTTCTTAAGGCAATCAATGCTACTCGTACCTTTCACGCTGTGCAACAACATGTATTCGTTATGGCGCTGATTATATGTGAGGAGATTTAGTTTAATTGTCTCGTAATCCGACAAAAGATTCACGTGATAATCGAAGTGGCACGATGCACCGTTGTCTTCCATCAAACGCTTCGATATTTGATGTTGTAATTGAATCTGTTCAAGTTTTTTGTCGATCTTAGACATATTCGCCATAATTTTGAGGAAACAAATATCCGCAAATAAGCTGGAAGAGACTATGGAGTTGGACGACAATTATTTTATGAAGCAAGCGCTTAAACAAGCACTAATGGCCTTTGATGACGATGAGGTTCCAATTGGCGCTGTGGTTGTTTCAGGAAATGAAATAGTGGGCAAAGGTTATAATCAAACCAAGCGCCTAAATGATCCTACAGCACATGCTGAGATGTTGGCCATTACGGCAGCTTCTAATGCCCTTAATACATCAATCTTGGATACGTGCAGACTCTATGTTACCGTTGAGCCGTGCGTGATGTGCGCCGGAGCTATTAAGTGGGCACGACTTGAAAAAATTGTATACGGTACGTCGGAACCAAAAAGTGGTTTTACGATGCACAAACCTTCGGTTCTGCACCCTAAAACCACTGTTGTGCAAGGTGTTTTGGAGGACGAAACCAGAGCATTGATGTCCGATTTCTTCCGAGCGAAACGGGAGGGTTAGTCCAAGTCTAGTCGTTTTATCTCGCCGTCGTCGGTAACCATAAAGAACCGCTTTTCAATCTCTTTCTTGGTGATTGTTTGCACCGGTTTAGGCTTGGGTGTATAACGCACCTTAAAGTTCATCGTGTATTGTATAGAAGGCTTTATTATCTCTGTGTTGAGCACGATGTCAAATTGGTCAAACGGCATGTGGTTGTAGTACATGCTCGGAGCAACTATAGTTTTAATGGGTGCACTCAACGTTTCGTTTTTATCCAATAAATGATCGTAAGACAATCGCGTGAGACCTGTGTATTTAGCATACCGCTCGATTGGGTAAATGGTTGAGGTCTTCTCAGATATCATTCGATCAAATGAATCCAATTCAAGCCCAACCTCGTCATAACTTCCTTCCACGGCCTTTAAGTAGGATGTCACGATTCTTCGAAGCGTGTCGAAATACTGCATTGGGTTTACCGTGAAGTAATCCACTTTTACCATATCGTAGATCTCGGATTTTGAAGCCTCAAAAACGATGTCGTTTAGCACATTGTAGTTGTGAAAAACGACTGTAACATTCTTGTGTATCTCGAAACCAATGGGCACTTCGTTTTGTGAGTTGCTGAATATCTTTTTTGAAGTTCTCAAACCATAGATCGGAACCTGTGAAATGATTTCAACCACTATGTCATCGTCTTTCAATCCGTGTTTTTTGAGGTTGTTCCGCAACGTATCGATACGATCATTGATTAGTGTGTTTACCTCCAGGGCAGTTTTTGCCACTTGACGGACGTTAAAAACTACGGTATAAGTTGTAGCCTCCACATTCATCAGTAAGTTCAAATCCAACATTACATCCTTCCCTGATGTCCATTGAGCTTTAATCTGGTTTAATTGGTTCCTTACTTGACTTTTGTAATTGTTCCAGTTTACTTGTTCCATGGCTCGGTAGTTGTTTACCGATATCTGAGCGCTGGATGAAAGCGATATAAGTGCAAAGGCCATAATTAGTAGGTGCTTCATGATTTTTTTCTTTCGAAGCACCGGGAAAGGTAAACGGATATCAACTCAAACTGAGTTTGTGTATCCTATGAGTGAGTTATCGTAACCTAGAGCCGATTGGTTACAATTTCATCTACACATTCCGGATTTAAAAGCGTTGAAATGTCGCCAAAGCTGTCCAATTCGTTTGCGGCAATTTTTCGCAATATTCGTCGCATGATTTTGCCGCTTCTGGTTTTAGGAAGGCCGGAACAGAATTGTAGTTTTTCCGGTTTGCTGATTGGCCCAAGAGTCTCAGATACCAGTTGAATTATCTCTCTCTTTAGTGTGTCATCTCCTTTAGTGTTATCCGTTAGGGTAACGTAGGCATATATGCTATTCCCTTTAATATCGTGCGGGTAGCCAACCACCGCTGCTTCACTCACATTAGGATGCTCGTCTATCGCATTTTCGATCTCGGCTGTACCTAAGTTGTGACCGCTAACTATAACAATATCGTCTACTCTACCGGTGATGCGGTAGTTTCCACTAGAATCGCGTTTCGCACCGTCGCCGGTAAAATATTTACCCGGGAAAGAACTGTAATAAGTGTCCTTAAATCGTTGGTGATTGCCATAGATTGTTCGTGCCATAGACGGCCATGGGTACTTGATGCATAATCGTCCCTCTGCTTCAGTGGCTTCTATTTCGTTACCATTCTCATCCATTAAGCAAGGCTGAATTCCAGGGAGTGGAAGTGTCGCAAATGTGGGTATGGTGTCTGTTATACCGGATAGTGGAGAAATCATAATGCCTCCCGTTTCAGTTTGCCACCATGTATCAACTATGGGGCATTTGGATTTTCCGATATGCTCATCGTACCATTCCCAGGCCTCTGCATTTATTGGTTCCCCAACTGTACCCAATGTTTTTAAACTACTGAGCTTAGCCCGATTTACAAACGACAAATCGCAGCTTGCCAAGGCTCGAATAGCTGTTGGAGCCGTGTAAAATATGTTCACCTTATGCTTGTCTACAACATCCCAGAATCTTCCCATATCCGGATAGCTCGGAATTCCTTCAAACATAACTGTGGTTGCACCGGCCGACAAAGGTCCATAAACGATATAACTGTGACCAGTTATCCAACCAATATCCGCAGTACACCAATAAATGTCACCTTCATTGTACTGGAATACGCTGCGAAACGAATAGTTTGTGTATACCATGTAACCGGCACACGTGTGCACCATACCTTTGGGGCTTCCGGTGCTTCCCGATGTATATAGAATGAACAACGGGTCTTCAGCGTCCATAATTTCCGGGGTGCAAGTTTCGGGTTGATCCTTCATCGCGTCGTGCCACCAAATATCTAATTCCGAATTCCATGTTACATCAGAATTGGTGCGCTGAAGAACGACAACACGCTCGACACACGGACATTGAGCTATTGCTTCATCAGTGATAGACTTAAGGGGAGTCACTTTGGAGCCCCGAAATCCGCCATCCGCAGTCAAAACAACTTTACAAGAAGCATCGTTGATTCGATCTGCTAAACTCTTGGAACTAAATCCGGCAAACACAACGGAGTGAATTGCACCAATTCGTGCACAAGCTAAAACTGCAT
>CAJXLR010000261.1 GCA_913056425.1 uncultured Bacteroidota bacterium | reverse complement strand
GATATCCACAAACAGTACAGACGCATCGACTATCTGCCCGCCCAGTTCAATTGAATCCGCATTACGGACATACTTATCCGCCACACGACTGGAAACAAAACGGTTAAAGGCTGATTCGACCCGGATCTTTTGTTCAATCCCCTCAGCCATCAGGTTGAATGCACGTGCTTTCACACGTAAGCAGATATCTTTAGATACTAGGATTACCGACCGCCGGGGATACTCTTGCTGTAACGAGAGGGCGGCATTGATGATTTTGTTATCGTTCTTGTAATCGTCAAACGTGTCCGCAGCGTTATTCTCTAAACCATCGATTTCTTTAACGATTTTCAGCTTACCTAGACCACGCGCAATCTTAACCCAGTTGTTGAGCAGTGAGTCTGATGATACGGTATTCAAAAAGCGGATGAAGCTTCGCGCTTCGTAATTTTTTGAGTCGCCACCCTTTTTAAAGGTATCTAGCTCCTCCAGTACTTGAATTGGAATTGCAACATCATTATCTGCGAAATTCTTAACCGAGTTGTGGTCGTAAAGGATTACAGACGTATCCAATACAAAAATTTTCTTCTTTGCCATACGCTACTTACGCACTAAGGTACATTCTAATCACGTGCGATTTGAGGATGTTACTTAGATGTCAATAACTAGGTGAGGAACTAAGAATTTGACAATAGGTATGTTTTGCTAAGTTGGTCGGCAGCAATTTAATGATTTAATGACTGTGTGACTGAATGATTGAATGGTAGCCGTTAGCTCTTAGCCATTGGCCGTTAGCAGCCTGATATTAAACTAAGCTTTACATGTTCGAGAAACATTCGTGCATTCATTCTGCGTGTCCAGCATTCGTGCATTCGTGGCCCAATACCCGGTGGGCTGAAGCCACACCGAAGCAGATGAATTCTATGTGAGAACAATGCGAGAGTGCTTGAATGATTTAATGACTGGGTGACTGAATGATTGAATGGTTTTTAAACGACCGTCATTCTGAAGGAGTGACCAAAAGGAACAACTGAATAATCCTCCGAAAGGAAACGGGCACTGTTCTGAAGTTTGTTTGCGGTTTTGCGTGAGAATCATGGACGAAGCCATTTAACGTTGGCCTTTAGCCAATTTTCAATTCTCCATTTTCAACTCTCAATTCTCCACTTTCCACTCTCCACTTTCAACTCCCTTCACCCATCAAATAGTCTTTCACTACTTCAGGGAAATGCTTGTGTTCCAATGCGTGAATTTTTGTGGCGACATCCTCTGGACTGTCATTTGATTCAACCGGTGTCCGTGCTTGAAATAAATGATCTCCATGGTCGTATTGCTCATCCACAAGGTGAATAGTTATGCCGCTTTCTTTTTCACCGTTATCTACAACGGCTTCATGGACGCGCATTCCATACATTCCCTTTCCACCGTAATTAGGCAAAAGAGCAGGGTGGATGTTTATTATTCGCTCGGGGAAAGCCTCAATCATGTTAGACGGGACCAACCAAAGGAAACCTGCCAGCACCACACAGTCGATTTGATCTTGTTTAAGCTGGTCGGTTACCGATCCCTCCTTGAGCTGTCTCCGACTGAAAACGTGAACCGGAACGTTTAGCGCAAAAGCCTTGGTTATTACCCCGGCTGATGGGTTATTCGTATAAATTTTGGCGACAGAAATATTGGGGTCTTCTCTGAAGTAATTGATAAAGTTTACGGCATTAGAGCCGTTCCCACTTGCCAGAATACCGATTCTAATCATTTTTTAACTTCAAATGTTGACGCTGCCAGTTCCATTGTCCTCAATAGTACGCGTTTCGATTTTCCCGGAGCAAAGACATTGGTTTCAATCGTAACTACCTTGTTGATGTCGGGACAATGAATGGTGTAGCAAACGAAAGGTCCCCCCATGAACTCATTGGCTAATTCCCACCATCCACGGGTTTCCACGGCTCGATAACCGTTCAACGTTATATCCTTTGAGTGGGTGATAACGTTTACCGTATCCGTAGTCATGTAGGTACGGATGCTATCCGGTCTGTCTGGTCCTTCAATATGCTTTCCAACCATAGCATTTCGTTTTGCAATGATGTAGTCTTGTGTGAACTGCTCATCTCCTGTGTAAGTTTCTTCATACAAGTACATGGCACTGCGCTTTTCACCAAACCATCGATTCACACCATTAAACTCATCGCTTCGTACACTTACGGAGAAATTACTTGGTGTACGGAATCCATAGCCGAGCCGCCGTTGCATGGCGTTAAAAAACTTATCGTCTTTCTTCTTGCCCCGAATTACATATTCAATAGTTGTTTTTTCTTCGGTCTTATGTGCGAGATCTCGGATTTTTACCGCGTTGGTAATCATGTTTTCTCGTAAGTCCGCGGTGTCTTTACCGAGAATAAAGCAGACCTCCTGTGGTTCTGCGAACAAGTCTTTAACAACAAAGAAGTCGCTGCCTGAGGCCAATTTTTCGTCTAGCATCTTTACTAAATCGCTTCCGATTGCCTTGACATATTTAGATCTTAAGTCTTGTTGGTACAAAACTGCAAGGTTGTAATTATGCTTGAAGTAGTCTGTGAAATTTCGTTCGTTGCCGTGATTCACATTAAAGTGAGGCTCGTATCCCGGCATACCGTCTAACGGTGCTTGATAAACGGCCTTAATTACCGATTTACAAGCGACATACGTTTCATCAGGAACCAATATTGCAACTTTGGCAACCTCACCCATAGCTTTTGGTTTTCTATCGGTTAACGGTACGTCTTTACCCGATTTCTCGCACTTCATTGCAGTTGTTGCAATGAATAAAGTCAGGAAAACAGCGGTAATAAGTTGTGATTTACGAGAAATGAAGCGCATGAAATGTACTTGTTAGTTTACAAGTACAATTTTAAGCGATTTCCCGGATGAATCATGTTCGAACGAAGGTTATTCCACTCCTTTATTTCACCAACGGAGCATCCTTTTTTATTAGCGATAGCCTGGAGGGAATCACCGCGTCGAACGACATAGGTGATTTCTTGTACAACCGGTTTGTATGATTCCGACAAAACCAGGATTTCGCCTTCTTTGTCGATGAAATTAAGTGCTTTTTCTGTAGGCAGGTAAATCTCCATGGTTTCAACGTTAACCGGAATGTTGTCGCTCTTTAGAGGCGGATTTAACTTTCTGATTTCGCTTACCTCAATTTCCAGTAATTCTGAAATTGCCTTTAAACTATGGTTTGGACTTACTGATACTTTAGTAATGTCTTTGGAAGGACTTTCAACAAATGCCGGTAGTATGCCATGTTGCTGATGGAAGTTCATCAAATAGGCCACAGCGATAAACGAAGGAATGTAGTGCTGTGTTTGTTTTGGGAGATATGGATAGATTTCCCAGAATCCTGTTTTTCCGCCTGATCTGCGGATTGCTTTACGGATATTTCCCGGTCCGCAATTGTAACTAGCGATTACCACTAACCAATCATCAAACACCAACGACATGTCTTTAAAGTATTGTGCCGCCGCTTCGGT
>CAJXLR010000260.1 GCA_913056425.1 uncultured Bacteroidota bacterium | reverse complement strand
TTAAGACATCACTGGCAACCATTCTCGGATAACGATCGCTTTTACCAATTTTGTAGGATTCAACCTCTGCATTCGTAGAGTCCGGAGTCATTAGAATCTTACGGGATTCCATTTTAGCGCCTTCATAATCGATACTTCCACTCGCCCAAAAGCCTTCTTCACTCATGCTGATATCAATATCGCCATGACCTTTACCTCCATACATAGGATAACCTCCCGGTGGATTTGCTCGAGTAAAACCGAGAGAGTAGTCTTTCATGATCGACGCCTCGTATCTAAACTCAGGTAATATCCCTCCGGAAACGAAGGTTCCGGGAAACTTCAAACCGGCTATCGTAAAATTGTCTAAGCTGTCAATATCAAACGGATCTACTTCAAATCTAAATTCATCCTTATCGTATGCTCCGTTGTGGATAGATTTCTTATCGTATGCGATTACAGAAGGAGCAGTACTCACAAATCTTGGGAACTCTGGGTAGTCGGTAAGTCCCGACTTGTTATTCGACTTATCAATGTATATGGTACCACGTATATCCCGCAAAACGGATTTCACAGGAATCAAGAACTTCTGGTTTATTGTATCCGGGAACCACAGTTTCATGGAATCAATCTGACTTGACTCAATGGTGAAATTCTCATAGCTGAAATCGAAATCGTTCCCAAAGAAATCAAATCGCCCGGCGGTTACTTTTCCGTTGAAAATCAAACGACGATTATTTTTCATCGTCACTATTTGCTCGAGTGGGTAAGCAATTACATATTGGGAATCGCTAAACTGAAATGCTCGTATTCCTTGCATCTCTAAGTCGTAGTTCACCAGGTTCAGCACTGCGTTCGGTCGCGCACCAATCACCGAACTGAATCGCAAGATGTCGTAATCCGCTAGTTTCCAGTGATTTTTAAAGTAATTGAACAGTTTTTCCTTGAGTTGTATTTCTTCCGTCTCTGTGTCGTAAAAGATGAAGCCTTCGTTCGCCAATCCAATAACCTGCGGATATAGATTCTCTTTCTTAGAGCCGAGGTAGGCCGCGTAAGACGATAATGGGAAAGTCTTAGAGCGGGTAGACATATACATACGATACAGTTTATCGATTGGATGGTAGGCCATCATCCCTCCTCTGGTGATTTTCTCGTAGTTGTATTCTTTGAAGTAATTCTTGGAGATGAACAGCGCACGTTCTTCGTCAATAATCATGTCGAAATCAATTTTTGGTTGATCCATCTTCCAAATCACTTGATCCACCATGATTTCGATGTTATGGTCTGAATCATACCAAGGTGCCTGTTCGATACCTTTTTGCCCTCTAAGCATAGAAAGTCTGCGATCCTTCTGGTCAAAACTCAGCTCTACCCTAGGATGGTATATATCTCCTGAGTCTGTATAAATCGTAGCTTCCGTTTGTAGACCTCGAATTTTCCCATCAGCAATAGTGAAAACGTTTGACTCGGCCTTAACCGTCAGTTTCCCTTCGTAGTAAAACTCAAAAATTGCTTTTTGATCCTTGCTACCTCGTCCCTGCATACGATTTCCATCCATGCCAAAACCACCTTTAAATACGATATCACCTTCGGAGAAACCTTGCAACGTGAGATCGTCATTGAATGAGACAAACTTGGGATAATAAGAATCTTCGAAATTGTCTCCCTTTCGATGGATGGTTCTTGCAGACACACGATCTTCCAAACTACCGAGCACTTTCCCATCTATCACTCCCTGATATTGAAAAGTTACCGTATCAATTTCCAACCCAGGAGTAGTCATGTCAATTTCGTAGCTGCCAAACTCTGCAAAACACGTTTTCGCTCCAAGTCCAACACGTTCCCAGTCGATACTCCCATTATCTCCATTCCAGTGATCTTTGAGAATATCGAAGGTTCCGCTCGTTGAGCGCACAATCAAGCTATCATCCGGTCCATGGCATATGATATCGACATTTTGAAGATTCAATCGAACAACCGTTCCTTCAAAAACAAATTTGTAATCCGTATTAGAAAACAACCATTCTTTCCCAACAGCTCGGTATAACACATGCTCTCTAAAAATTAAGTTTGAAGTCTCAAGCACCTTTAAAAATGCCCTTCGATCTTTTTTTATCAGCTTGTATTCATTTAACAACCAGCCATCAAATTTTTCTTCGGAAACACCTGATGTTGAGTCTTTTGCGCCGATAAGAGTACGCATGTACAGTTCAATATCCGGCTTGATTTTAAACTTCTTGAGTACCATATACTCCGCAAGTCGGATTACCAAGCTTTGTTGATCCTCGGTATAAACACCCGACAACCACTGCGCCTCAAACTGGTCATAGGTCGTTTCTACTTGTTTATCCTTCAGTTTTTTGACATGCTGTCCAAGTTCTTCAATAAAAACCTCTGGGTTTTTGCTAAACCCTTTTGTTTGGGCAAGTGATGAAGTATAGACAATTAGGGCCAATACTGTGGTAAGAATATATTGTAGTTTACGCATGTTTAGTTTCTTTTTTGATACAGCAGACACTCCCATTCACTAATTGAACTGTTTCGTTTTAATTCAAACGAGTATCCGGTTACCAAATCATCAATTTCTTTTAAATCAAAGTTCAAAAAGCCTGCCAATACCAGGTAACCTTGGTTGGATACTGCTTCAACCAAAGAAGGTAAAAGACTAACGTTGATGTTCTTGGTTATATTGGACAATACAATGTTGAATTTTCTCGACGGAATGGCATCAGCACTTCCGTGCAAAAAAGTAGCTTTCGATTCAGGATTGTACGTAACATTGTCTTTTGCGTTTTCAACTGAGTTTAGGTCGTTATCAATACCCCAAACATCTGTGGAACCTAACTTCTCGGCCAAGAAAGCCAATACACCGGTTCCGGTTCCCATGTCTAAAACAGACTGGCCTTGGAAGTCCATTGTCAGCATCATTTCTGCCATTAAACGAGTCGTTTCATGGTGTCCGGTACCAAATGACATACGCGGTTGAATAACTACTTCCAACGGAATTTCCGGTTGAGCTTTATGAAATGGTGAACGAATCAACAAGCGGTTTTCCAATTGAATTGGATGATAGTTCTCTTCCCACGTCGCATTCCAATTTTGGGGCGCCAATTCACCGTGCTTAAAACTATTCTCCATCTTGAATTCGCTCAAGGTGTCGTACAGCTTTTTGTGGTCAAAATCATCCTTAGCGATATAAGCAATCAGCTCAAGACCTTTGTCCCAAAACCCTTCGTAACCTATTTCTTCTAGAGCCGCTGTTACCACGTCTTTCTTTTCATCCAATATTTGGATGGTCACTTCAACATATGCTTCCATGTACTCAGGCAATAATAAAGACGAGGTGTGGCTTAACCCAGACGCGTTGTTTAATTGTCGATAAAACCTTCAAGCATCGCGGTCGGAGATAAAGGCTTTGTATTTAGCTGAAAGAGTGGTACGGGACATAGGCTCCCCTCCCCATCGAAATTTACATCTTAGTTCAAAACAAAGTGCCGGTAAATCTCCACCCGGTT
>CAJXLR010000259.1 GCA_913056425.1 uncultured Bacteroidota bacterium | reverse complement strand
GATGTTTTTCATTCAGCTTTTAACTGGTTTTGCGACACATAATTTTTGTGTTGATCCTGACTGTTACCAATGGTCAAATCCTTTTATTCTCAACCGATTTGTTTGTAGGAACAACAGTAGTTTGGAACACATTAATAAGTATATTTGATTTTTAATAATTACAGTAATTCGATGAAGAAAAGTATCTTAAAACTAGGATTGATGGTATTCTTTGGTATGGCTACAGTTGTTGCCTTGAACAGTTGTTCAGGTGGCGAAAAAGCCGGTGATCAAACTGAAGAAGCCGCTGCCGACTCAGCTGACGAAGGCAAAAAATGTGAAGAAGGTAAGTGCGAAGAGGGTAAATGCGAAGGAGCAAAGTCTGAAGAGCACAAATGTGAGGAAGGAAAATGCGAAGAAGGTAAGTGTGAAGAAGGAAAAGCTGAAGAGCACAAATGTGAAGAAGGTAAGTGCGAAGGTGGAAAAAGCGAAGAAGCTAAGTCTGAAGAGACTGAAACCGAAGCAACTGAGTAAATCATCTTCTTTGATCCTTTGAACGAATCAAAGAAGTTTAAGTCAAACCCAATCTCTCGAAGGGAATTTGCCCAAAAGGCAGCTCTTGGAGGAATTGGGTTTTTTGTTTTTGCAGGACTTGAGTCGTGCGGAACAGATGAGGTGTACTTTGTTCCAAGAGCATTCAACGCCAAAATACATTCACCTTTATCATTGAAAGAATACAATTACCTCGCTCGAATTCTCAATGTTATTCTACCCGAAAATGGGAACGGACCTGGCGCTCAACAAGTAAACGCAGTAGAACACATTTGTTCAGTTTTACGAGATAAACGACAAGACCCCGATGAGAATCGCTTGATAACCAATAGGTTGAACCGTTTTATTTCAGATATGAATCAAAATGCCGAATTCCAGAATGCAAGCTTAAAGGTCCAAACGGAATTGGTTGTTGCGGCTTCTGAAACCAAATGGGGAAACTACTGGGTGTCGAGGTTAACAACCCTTGTTCTAGAAGCACTGTTGCTCGACCCCAAGTACAATGTGAATTCCAATGAGTGCGGGTGGAAGTGGCTGGAACATCAACCAGGTAGTCCACGACCAACGGATTCTCGATTGTACCCTACCATATTTGAGACGGATGAAATTTGATGTTTGCATAGTAGGAAGTGGAGCGGGAGCTGGCCCGGTTGCGTATGAACTGTCCTTAGCCAGATATAAGGTTTGCGTGCTCGAGAAAGGGCCGTGGATAAAGACCGACCAATTCTCGAAAGATGAGATGACCGCAACACGTAGAAGTGTTTACACACCTAACCTAAAGAACGAACGCCATGTGATTGTCAAACACCAAAAAGATGGTACTTGGGAGGCAAAATCTACCTATCAAACTGGAAAAGACTACTGGAATGGGAACATTGTTGGCGGAAGTAGCAACTTCATGTCGGCATATTTTCACCGGCTAAAACCCCAAGATTTTAAGCTCAAATCAACATACGGAGAAATTGAAGGAGCTAATGTTGTTGATTGGCCTATCGATTACGAAAACCTTGAACCTTATTACGCCAAAGTTGAGTCCATCGTAGGTGTTTCAGGCAAAGTAGTTCCACATAAACATTTAGAACCCAGGTCCACGGTAGATTTCCCATTTCCACCGCTACAAGAAAATGTGCTTGCAAGCTGGCTTGATGCGGCTGCATCTGAACTTGATTATGAGGTGTTCCCATCCCCAAGAGGGATAATCTCACGTTCCAAAGGAAACCGTAAAAGCTGTTATTATTCAAACTACTGTGGAAGCTATGGTTGCTCGTCAGGTGCAAAAAGTAGTTCAAGAGTTGCTTTGTTAAACGATGCAGTTGCTTCGGGTAATTGTACAATCATAGACCACGCAAAGGTTTACCACCTCACTACGGATGGTAATGGGGCGGTAACGGAAGCCCAGTACTACGATGCGGAGGATAACAAGCAAAGTGTTTCGGCAAAACTATTTGTTGTTGCGGCACAAGCTATCGAGACATCCAGATTACTCCTAATGAGTAAAAACGAAGACTGCCCCGATGGTTTGTCTAACAACAATGGGCAGGTTGGGAAAAACTTGGTGTTTTCCGGAGGTGGTATAGGATCCGGTCAGGTACTTTTTGATGAGCTAAATCCGGAAGAAGTGAGCGACATAAAACAGCCCGGACTGTTTATAAATCGTGCTTCGCAACATTGGTATGAAATTGACGATGAGTCGTTCAAGAAGCCTATAAAAGGTGGAACCATTGATTTTGTGTCGGAACATGCAAATGCAATAACGAAGGCTATTGGACAAAAACGGAACAACGACGGTAGTCTGAGAATTGGTGCTGACTTGAAGGAGCAACTTCACTTCTATTTTACAAAACAGCGCACATTCAAATTTGAAGTATTCGTGGACTGGTTACCCACAGATAACTGCCGAGTAGAATTGGATCCCGACGTGACCGATAAGTGGGGTGACCCGGTTGCTCGTGTCTATGTTGGATATCACGATCACGATTTGGAAGTCGGTCGTTATTTGGCCAAGAAAGGGGAGGAGTTGTTTCGAAAAGCCGGTCTCAAAAATGTTAAATCATCCGTATCCGGAGGTGTTTCGCCAAACCTGCAGGCAGGTGGTTGCAGATTTGGGGACAATCCAAAAACTTCGGTTCTCGATAAGAACTGCAAGTCGCACGAGATCGATAATCTTTATGTGACCGATGGGAGTTTCATGCCAACCGGAGGAAGTGTTCCATATACATTCACCATTTATGCCAACGCATTTCGCGTCGCCGATAGAATGAAAGAGCACTTAGCATCTTGATTTAATTTCGCTTTAGCATCTTTGCGCTATGAAAAGATTCCTAGTTTGGGTTGTTTTTATCGCTATGGCTGTCACAACCGGCTATATAACCTTTGTTTATTATGCCAATTTTAGTGAAGGCAAACGCGCGGGTGAGCTTATCAAAATCAGTAAGAAAGGTATTGTTTTTAAAACACACGAAGGTCAGTTGAACACCGGTGGGTTTGGCGAGGGTGATGGAGACATAACCTCTAGTATTTGGCATTTTAGCGTGCGTAAGAACGACACTCAAGTGCTTAAAGATATCGATGCGGCCATAGACGGTGGATACCGTGTGAAACTATATTATCACGAGAAATTCGCGACATTATTTTTCTTGGGCGATACGAAATACTTTGTTTACAAAGTGGAGCGCGTGATGGAAGACTAAATTAGTCCGTTGATCATCCGTCGAAGAAGTTCTAACGCCAGTGCAGCCGAGCGCTGAATGTTTTGAATTCGATCGCCACGCAGATTGTATAGTTTACTGTAAACGCGGTCTTTGTTGCAAACGGCCATCCAAACAGTACCCACAGGTTTGTCCTTGGTTCCACCTCCCGGACCGGCAATTCCGGATATTGCTACTCCGTAGTCGGTTTGATTAATTTGTCGCACCGAACGCGCCATCTTTTCGACTACCTTCTGACTCACGGCGCCTTCACTCCATAACAAGTCGGGCTCAACCCCGA